>JANOXY010000620.1:0-6543 GCA_031418675.1 Pseudomonadota bacterium | reverse complement strand
AATTTTTCCATCGTCCGATACTCCAGATAATCTCATAACAAAACAAAAACACCGGCGTTGATCCGCGACCAGAGTCAACGGCGGCTTTTCACAAAACGACACGACAATAACGCCGCGCCGCCAAACCAATTCTCAATCGACAAACATCGAACTCAGCGATTGCCCCGAAGAAATACGGCTGATGCATTCGCCCAGCAGGCTGGCGACCGAAAGCTGTCGGATCTTCTCGCAACCAACGGCGGCTTCCGAGAGCGGGATGGTGTCGCACACCACCAGTTCGTCCAGCGTCGAGTGGTTGATGTTGTCGATGGCCTTGCCCGACAACACGGGATGGGTGCAATAGGCCACCACTTTGCGTGCGCCGTGGTCTTTCAAAGCCTCCGCCGCGCGGCACAGGGTGCCGGCCGTATCGACCATGTCATCCACCATCACGCAGGTGCGGCCGCGAACATCACCGATGATGTTCATGACCTGCGACTCGTTGGCACGCGGGCGGCGTTTGTCGATGATGGCGAGATCGGCGTTGTCCAACTGGCGGGCGATGGCGCGGGCGCGCACCACACCACCCACGTCGGGGGAGACCACCATCAGATTTTCGTATTCGTGCTTCCAGATGTCGCCCAACAACACTGGCGAGGCGTAGACGTTGTCCATCGGGATATCGAAAAAACCCTGGATCTGTTCGGCATGCAGATCGACCGTCAACACCCGTGATGTGCCGACCGAGGTGATCATGTTGGCCACAACCTTGGCCGTGATCGGTACCCGCGCCGAGCGCGGACGGCGGTCCTGGCGGGCATAACCCATGTAAGGAATGACCGCTGTGATGCTATGGGCCGAAGCGCGCCGCAGGGCGTCGATGAGAACCAGCAGTTCCATGAAGTTGTCGTTGGCCGGCGCACAGGTCGACTGAATCACGATGCAATGGCGACCACGCACGTTCTCGGCGATTTCAACCGTGATCTCACCGTCGCTGAAGCGCCCTACGGTCGCTTTGCCGAGCGGCATGTGCAGATGCCTGCCAATGGCGCGCGCCAACGGCCGGTTGGCGTTGCCCGTGAATAGCATCATGGATTCTTCGATCATGTGCGGGGCACGCTCTCATTCATACGATGCCGCCGCGCGCTGGCCAGCTACGCGCGGGGGATTTTTATTGTGCGAATAAATTCGCACCTACGTGGGGCCGTCTTGTTAGCCCGAAATGGCTGGGGTGCCAGGATTCGAACCTGGGAATGCCGGGATCAAAACCCGGTGCCTTACCGCTTGGCGACACCCCAAAGCTGAATCGTGCAGCACACCCTGCGGCGCGCTGTCTCAAATAAATTACATGTCCTGGCCAGCTTGCGCGTGGTGCGACTCGCTCCGCGATCAGCATGTGCCTTGCGCCGCCAGCCTGTCGAGCAGGGGCGAACGATTCACACGCCGTGCGCGAAAGTGGCGCCACGCGGGCGGCACTTGCCGCGCTACCCAATCGGCGGCGCTGTCCGTCTCGAAAAAGGCGTAAACGCTGGCGCCAGTGCCACTCATGCGGGCCGGCGCGAACTCCGACAACCAGTCCAACGCGCGTCCCACCTCGGGATAGAGCCGCCGTGTAACGGGCTCACAATCGTTCCGAGTCTGGGCTAGCGAAAAGGCGGGCATTGTGATTGGCGGGGTATCGCGTGTCAATTCAGAAGCAGTGAAAACCACCCGCGTCTCGACATTGCAATCGGGCGTGACAACCAGTACCGGCCCTTCTTCGACTGGGCACGGCGACAATCGCTCACCTACCCCTTCAGCCCAGGCGGCCTGACCCCGGACAAACACCGGCACGTCGGCGCCAAGGCTCAAGCCCAGCCGCGCGAGTTCTTCACAGGGCACGGCAGTCGCCCACAGCGCGTTCAAAGCCACCAGCACGGTGGCGGCATCGGAACTGCCACCACCGAGTCCACCACCCATGGGTAGACGCTTATCGACCCGGATGTCGACGCCGAGGTGGGTGCCGGTCAGGTCCTTGAGCTTGGTCGCGGCACGCACCACGAGATCCTGGGCAGCAGGCACCCCGCTCAACTCGGACGTCCTGCGAATAACGCCGTCTTCGCGTAATTCAAAGTGCAAGCTGTCACCGTAGTCGACAAATTGGAAAAGGGTCTGCAAGAGGTGATAACCGTCTGGCCGGCGGCCGGTAATGTGCAGAAACAAATTGAGCTTGGCCGGCGCCGGCCATGGCCTGGCGGTCATATCAGCGCGGTTCCCAGCTTTTAATCACCATGCGTACCTTCAGTTTGTCATGCACAAGTGCCAGACGTCTGGGCAAATCAAGACCGGCTGCAACGCGGTATTCCAGTACGCTGATCTGCCAGCCATCTTGCGCAAACTCGGTCCAGCGGCCGGCCTCATCGAGACGCTCCCCCGTGACTGGATAAGCGGGATCGGGCAAGCCACGGATCCAATAGCGCGCGCCCGCAATGGGCAAGGCCCAACCCAGGTGTTTGTGCATCAATGTTTCAGCGTCGATAGCGGTGTAGCGCTCGCCCTTGGGCGTCACCAGGGTCACCCCATCGGCCGTGCCATCCAGGGCGAAAGTGCCACCATTGAGTGGTGCGGCCACCCGCAACGCATAGGCCGACATCGTCTCGTGCCAGTCGAGATCGGCACTAAAGCCCTTATAACCTCGTTGCACCGCAAGACGCGCAGCGAGATGCCACTCGCGTAATGTGCTGATGCTGGCCACATGCGCGGTGTGCAGGTCTGCGGACGATCTAAGGGGTGCTGCTGGTCGCAAGCCCGACTGTCCACAGGCGGCCAGCGCGAAAATTCCAATCAGCGTAACGAAGCGCAGCGCCACGGCGGCCGGCGGCATGCGGCGCGCGCGACTCACGGTTTGAGACGTTTGATGACTTCTATGAGCTTCTTGTCGTTGGGCGTGTCACGCAAGGCTGCGTCCCAGGTCTTTTGTGCCGCGTCGCGCTCACCCTTCACCCACAGCACCTCGCCCAGATGCGCCGCAACTTCCGGGTCGTTACGCACCGCACGCGCCTGCTGCAGATAGCCGATCGCTTCGTCGAAGCGACCCAGGCGATAGAGCACCCAACCCATACTGTCCAGTACGTAGAAATCCTTGGGACTGAGCTCCAGCGCCCGCGAGATCAAGACCAGCGCTTCGTCGTAGCGCTTGGTGTTGTCGGCCAGGGTATAACCCAGCGCGTTGAGGGCTTGGGCATTGTCCGGTTCGCGCGCCAGGATAGTGCGCAAATCCTTTTCGAGGATATCGATTTTGCCCATGCGCTCGGCCAGCATGGCGCGGGTGTAGAGCAGATCGGAGTGGAATTCGCCCTTGGCCAGGGCCGCATCGTAGACCTGCATGGCGTCTGCATAACGATTTTTATCGGTCAGGATTTCGCCCTTGGCGCGCGCGAGACTGAAGCGTTGTTCGTCGTCTTCAGGTGCCACCTTGTCCAGCGAGGCGATGGCTTCGTCGGTCTGGCCGCGCACCGCTTTGACCAAGGCCATGCGCAGCTGCGCGCTGAAATAATTACTGCCGCCCTGCACCTGGTTGTATTCCTTGAGGGCGCGGTCGGGATTTTTCTGTGCTTCGGCGATTTGCCCGAGGTAAAAATGGGCTTCGTCGCGGCGCGCATCGAGTTTGAGCAGACGCGTGAAGTTTTTTGCCGCCTCATCCACACGATTGGCCTGCAAGTTGAGCAAGCCCAGCGCGAAAACGACGTCGGAGTTGTCCGGTGCTTCGCTCGCCAGCATGGCAAACTGCAGGCGTGCCTCTTCATAGCGGTTGGCATCGGCCAGCAGACGGGCATAAATCAGGCGCAGGCCAAACTGCTTGGGATTGGTAGCCAGAGACGAATCCAGCCATTCGATGGCCTGCGGCAGCTTGCCTTGTTTTTGCAGAATGGCGAGGTAGGCCATGGCAACGTTGGACGACAGCTCGGTGTGCTTGACGATGCGGTCCATTGCATCGCGAGCTTTGTCGAGCTGTTCGGCGCGGATGGCGAGGAGCGCGTAAGCGAGCAAAGCGTCGCTATCGTCGCCATGTTTGGCGACCAGCTTTTCCATGACAACCAGCGAGGTCTGGCGATCATCCTCGTGGCCAAGCAGGTTGGCGATCATGTGCAGGCGATTGCCGGGTCTGCCCGGGTCATGGTCGATCACGTATTCCAGATGTTGGAGCGCGGCGTCGGCGTTGCCGTGGCGGATATACATGGCCGCCAGGATCTGGCGTGCGTCCATGGCCTGGGGCTCGAGTTCAACCCAGGTGCGAGCAGCCACGAGTGCTGCCTCGTCGTCGCGCGCAAACACCGCAATGCGGGTGGCGCGCTCGGCCAGGCCCGCATCGCGCAGGCTATGGGCAAGTTCCGCATAGTTCGCGACGGCGACGTCGAGGTGACCGCGCTGGCCAGCAAACTCCGCCATCAAGAGGCGGTAGTAGGGGTCGTTTTCGTATTTGAACGGCTCGGCGGGCGCTACCGGCGTAACAACAACGGGGGGCTTGGTCGGCGCAATGGCCACCGGCGTCGCCACGGGCGGCGTGGCGCAGGCCGCGAGCATCAACAAGCCCAGGCTCGCGAGCAGGCGCACCGAGGGACAAACAATTCGAATGACAGTGGTGCGCAAGATATCTATGCCGGGTGCGGCCCGTGCCACGCAAACGTGCGCTGCAGGGGTCGTTAGTGGTTTCACAGGTGTTCTGATTAAACTATAACTCAGTTAACGCACAAGCTTAATTTTGATAGGACCGAAGAGCATTCGTTCCCACGCGGTGATGTTCCGAAGTCGAATCGGACGCTGAGCGGGAATTCCTGCCCGCCCTCGCCCATGACCCTGTTCATACTCGGACTCAGCCACAAGACCGCACCGGTCGAGGTGCGCGAGAAGGTCGCCTTTGACCTCGCCGCGCTGCCCTCGGCGCTGGGCGCCTTGAATGCGTGCCCGGGCATCACCGAATCGCTCATCCTATCAACCTGCAACCGTACTGAGCTTTATTGCGACATCGACGCCCAGGCGTCCCACGCGCCGCTGACCTGGCTGACCCGATATCTCAATATCGGCGCAAACGACATCGAACCACACCTTTATCACCTCGATAGCGAACAAGCCGTCCGACACGCACTGCGTGTTGCAGCCGGACTGGATTCATTGGTGGTGGGTGAGCCGCAGATCCTGGGGCAGCTCAAAGAGGCCTATCGCAGCGCGGTGGACGCCGGCACGGCCGGCAAGTTTCTCAACCGCCTCATGCAGTTCTCGTTCTCAACGGCAAAACTGATCCGCTCCGAGACTGAGATCGGCAATACGCCCGTGTCGGTCGCTTATGCCGCGGTCAAGCTCGCGCAGCAGATCCATGGCTCGTTAGAGCAGCGCGCGGCCCTGTTGATAGGCGCGGGCGACACTATCTCACTGGTTGCCAATCACCTTGCGGGCGCCAATATCGGTCGTATGGTGGTGGCCAACCGGTCGCTGGCCAACGCACAAACGCTGGCCGCACGCTGCGGTGCCACCGCCATCGAGCTTGCGGATATCGCCCATCACCTGACCAAGGTCGACATCGTCGTCAGCTCCACCGCCAGCCGTCAGCCGATCGTGACGCGCAACATGATCGATTTGTCGATGAAACAACGCAGCTATGAGCCGATGTTCATCGTCGATCTGGCGGTACCGCGTGATGTGGAATCGGCCGTCGGTGAATTGGAGGACGTTTACCTCTATACCGTCGATGACCTTCAACATGTTGTCAGCTCCAATCTCAAGCTGCGCCAGGAGGCAGCGACGCAAGCTGAGGAGATGGTCCATCTGCAGGTACGCGACTACATGGACTGGCTCAAAGTTCAGGGCAGTGGCACGACCATCGCGCAATACCGCGCGCGCGGCGAACAAATCCGCGACGAGTTGTTGGAAAAAGCCCGTGCCCGCCTCGCCCGTGGCGACGACCCGACAGCAGTACTCGAAACCCTGGCCAATACGCTGACCAACAAGCTCATGCATCACCCCACCGCCAGCCTGCGTGCGCACGGTGGTGAGGACTATGTACGCACGGCGCGCGAGCTGCTCGGCCTCGACGGACACTGATCCCATGCAGACTTCACTCCTCGTCAAACTCGAAACCCTGAGCGAGCGTCGCGCTGAATTGGACGGCATGCTGTCCTTACCTGAAGTGGTCAATGATCAGGAGCGATATCGCACGCTGTCGCGCGAACACGCGGAAATCAGCCCCGTGGTGGCGTGTTTTGAGCGCTATCGCCGCACCCAGGATGCCATCACCCACGCCGAAGAATTAATGCGTGAAGATGACGCCGAGATGCGCGCCATGGCCCACGACGAAGCGCTGCAGGCGCGCGAAGCGCTGGGTGTGCTCGAAAGCGAATTGCTGAAACTTCTGATCCCCAAGGATCCCGACGACAACGCCGATGTATTTCTGGAAATCCGGGCCGGCACGGGTGGCGACGAAGCCGGGCTGTTTGCCGGTGACTTGCTGCGCATGTATCTGCGTTATGCCGAAAACCGCGGCTGGCGCAATGAAATCATGAGTGCCAACGGCGCGGAGCTGGGTGGTTA
>JANOXY010000619.1:0-6870 GCA_031418675.1 Pseudomonadota bacterium | reverse complement strand
ATAGGGTAGATACATGGCATCGGCGTCGTGCCAATACACCGTCGGCACGGGCACCACGCCCTGCATCGCCGCCAGCACCTCAAACTCCCGTCGCCGACTGCTCTCGACCAGGGATTCGGCCGGTTGCATGCGCAGCACCATGGCGGTGTGCTGACGCGCACTGCCGGCGGGACACCAGTGCAGCGTAAACGCCATCTGCAGTTTTGATGCACCGCCGGTCAACCAACGTGCATCGCTGATGGAAAAATCCGTACCGATGTGAGCGCGAATCAGGCACGCCGTGCCATCGATCAACCCTGCCAGGGTTTGTGTTGTATAGCCGGGCCCAGCGCGCAACTGCATCTTGCGCGTGAGTATGCGGTCGATTTCCGCTTCGCAGACAAAACGCGCCCGCAGCGCCGCGATATCCGCCGCTGAGGGTTGATCCTTATCGAGTGCTGGCACCGAACAAACGCTCTTTCAAAATTGCCACCGCGCTCAAGGCATCGAGATCGTGTGTGGCATTGGCCATGCGTTCGATGAAGGTCATACTCGCCGCCCGCGGCTGCATGGCGGGTGCTTCGGGTGGTTGACCGAGGGTGCCTGTCCACCACGCCAGCGCCCCGAACATTTGTGCGCGATAACACAGCCAGGCGTCGTCGAAGCTGATGCTGGGCACACCTTTCTGGGCCATGAGTTCGAGATAGTAAGCGAGCAGGTCGCGTTCCCAGGCGCGCCGCTGTTCGACGGTGAGCGCGGTCGAGATGCAATAGGACAGATCACGACTCCAGTGGCCTTTGCACGAACACTGCCAGTCGGTCAGGCCCATGCGATCGGGCGCGGCGACATACCAGTTTTTCAGATGCACATCGGAGTGCACCAGCATGCGCGGCAGTTTGCTGTGCAAGGCGATAGCATCAACCGTGGCCGGCCAGATCTTCGCCTGCTGAGCGAATAGATCGGCCGGGATGACCTCGCGCGCTTCGACAAAACCCCGCTGGCAGGCCTGTTCAAAACCGGCCTCCTTGGCGGTGATAGCAAAATAATCCTCCCAGCTGTTCCACGGCGCGAGCGTGGTGTTCAATTCCGGGCTTTCGTAATAGGCGGCATGCACCGATGACAACACCCGCATCTGGCTGCGTGCCAGTTCCAGGGTCATGGGGGTGGAGTACTCGCCAAACAGCACCTCAGCGGCCATGTCGCGCATGATGAGAATGGAATTCAGCGAACTTGCATCGAAGCGCGCGTGCAGCGCGACGGGCGCTTCGATGTCGAGCTTGGGCCGTACCCGCTGAAAGAAGCTGATCTCCGCTTCGATGCCGCCATTCATGCCGATGATGAAGCGATTTTCTAAATGCTGGGTGGACTTGCCAAATACCGAAGACGGCAAACCCGCGGCCTGGCCCGCATCGTTGTATTCCAGAAAAATGCGGCGGCGGCTGGCGGTGCCTTCGTCCTTTTGATCCAGACGATGACTGGTGACGCGCGCCGCGCTGCCGGGTGCGATGAGTATGTCGGTCAGCCATTCGGGCGTGATGAATTCCCAGGACATCGGGATCTGGTCCTTGCTGTATACCTGGGTGGCGGCCGCCGCTTCACGCTCGTAGGCGGCCTTGATTTGTTCGAAGCTGAGTCCCATAGACACTATCCCCTGGGATGTTCGCAGTCGAACATCGCAACATTGCTGGTAAGAAAAATTAAGCCTGTTGGCTTATCACGCTGGTGTGCCACCGGCGGCGGCCTGATCCCGTGCCCCGCGCATCGCACTGCGACGCACTTTGCCGGCATCGTCACGCACCGGATGATCGACAAATTCAAAGGACTTCGGCACCTTGATCGGCACCAGGTGCTGGCTCAAATAACTGCGCAGGTCTTCAGCGCTCAAGGTGGCCGTGCGCCGCTGCACCACGGCATACACGCGCTGACCGTATTCGTCGTCCTTCAAGCCGATGACAACGGCGGAGGCCACTTGATCATGGGCGAGCAGCACCGCTTCGATCTCCGCCGGATAAATGTTCACACCACCACAGATGATCATGTCGTCGCGGCGATCGGCCAGATAGAGATAACCGGCGTCGTCCAGCCATCCGAGATCGCCTACCGACTCCCAGCCATCGGGTGTGCGTCGTGCGCTGGCGCCGAGATAGTGATACGTAGTACCTGGCCCCTCGACGGGCATAAAAAACACTTCACCCACTTCGCCGCACGCGCAGTCCGAGCCATCGGGCGCCAGGATGCGCAGCTTGGCGCCGCCGGTGATCTGACCGACCGAGCCGGGGTGCTGCAACCATTCGCGACCTGAGATCCAGGTGCGCCCCAGACCTTCAGTGGCGCCATACACTTCGCCAATATGCTCAGGCCCCAGCCATTCGATCCAGGCCTGCTTCAACCAGGCCGGAATAGGCCCGGCGGTATGAAAAGCCATCTTGAGCGATGACAGGTCGTAGCGTGCGCGGATCGCCGGACCCAGCTGCCAGATGCGATGCATCATGGTTGGCACCAGATACATCCACGCGACCTGATACTGCTCGATCAATCGCAGCACCTGCTCGGCGTCGAAGCGTCGCATGTCGATGACCGTGCAGCCTTTGAACAGCGCCAGATTGACCGCGCTGAACGGGCCGTTGTGATAGAGCGGTGCGGTATTCAAGACCACACCGTCGCGCGGCAGGGCAAACAGTTCGACATCGGGCGCAAACGCACCGGGGCGGTGATCGACGATGATCTTTGGACGGCCGGTGCTGCCGCCGCTGGTACAGGCTTTCCAGTGGGTGGTGGTCTTCCTGCCCCTGGGCGCGGGATCCCCGCTGTGGAAACTGCCCGTTAGATGGGGCACTGGACTGCCAGGGCAAGGCTCGGGCGCAATGTAGACACGGGCCTGACCCAGTTCCAGGATCGCGCGACACTCCTCGGCAGCGAGGTGGGGTGATAAGGGTAGAGGGGTGGCACCACATTTCCACACCGCAAATACGCTGGTGATAAAGTCCGGACCGTTGGGCAGGCTGATGGCCACCAGGTCGTCGTGCTCCACGCCCCGGGCAGCGAGCGCCGCAGCGCGCGCATCGGACTGCTGATCGAGCGCGCGCCAGCTTAAGGACTGATCACCCAGGCCATAGGCCAGGCTCTCGCCCTTGTGCGCGACGTGCCAGGCCAGAATGCGGGTAAGTTCGATAGGCTCCATGCTGCGGGTCTCTATTTTTGTGCACGGGTAGTCGAAGCGCGGCGCGTGGCACGTGAGGGACCGAGACCGGCTTGCGCGACGAGCGTCACCCAGCGCGCACATAGGCGCTCGAAGCGCTCGCGACCGGGCTCAACCAGGGCGCGCACGGCAAAGCCTCGCGCAATACTCATGCTCAGTGCCAACACGTCTTCGGCATCGGGCAAGGTCCAACCTTGTTCGATGAGCTTCTCCAACCACAGCCGCTCCACGCGGCTGCGATGGGCGAGGGTGCTGGCCACCAGCGACGCGCGAAGCGCGGGGTCATTACCACCGGCCATGAGGATATCGAGGGCGACGCGAAAATAATCGGAAAAAAAGAAGGTCTGACTGTCGGCCATCAACGTCGCAATCACATTCTCGCTGGGCACAAACTGTGCGATGCGCGCCAGCGAGTCAGCCGTCGCCTGCGACCAGGCATATTCAATGGCGGCTTCGGCCAGCGAGTTTTTGGTTGGGAAATGGTGCAGCTGCGCGCCTTGTGAAACACCGGCGGTGCGGGCCACGGCGGCGGTGCGGAAATTCACGTAGCCGGTATCGCGTATGACCTCATAAGCAGCCTGGGCCAGACGCCGTTGCATGCGGGCCGAGCGTTCGGCCTGGGATATGCGCGGGGCAGCCTCGGTGGTCGTTGCGGACATGAATGATGAAGTTGCACTGCCGAAAGTGACAAACAGTGTAACCGGTTCGTAAGTGAAAGCCAGCCTTGATACGGTCGGCCATTTGGCCATTTACACCGGGCCAATTTCTCTGTAGTTTCCCTAAACAAACCAACTGAACGGTTTTTAGGGAGCACTCTTAGTGACTGCAAGCACGCCCGTTCTGCTCGATGACGACCGTGACCGTGGGCTATTCCGCGTCGCGCGGCTGGCTTTTACCGATCCCGCCATACTGGCCCGCGAGCGCGAGGCGATTTTTAATCGCAGCTGGCTGTATGTGGGCCATGAGTCCGAGATCCCGCAGCCCGGTGATTTTCTCACGCGCAAGGTGGCCGGCCGCGATGTGATCTTCACCCGCGGCAAAGACACCACCGTACGCGCCTTCTTCAACACCTGCCCCCATCGCGGAGCGCTGGTCTGCCGGGAAGCGGCGGGCAACGCCGCGATGTTTCGCTGCTTCTACCATTCCTGGGCTTTTGATCTGGAAGGCAAGCTGGTCAATCGCCCGGGTGATGAGGCCTATGCCGAAGGCACACGCCAGGGCGGACTGCATAATTTATTGCGTGTGCCACGCCTGGAGAATTATCGCGGCCTCTACTTCACCCATTTCCAGCCCACCGGGCCGGATCTGAAAACCTATCTGGGTGGTGCACTGGAATACATCGATCTGGTGCTGGACCAGAGCGAGACCGCCATGGAGGTCGTCGGCGGTACACAGCAGTACGGCTTCGATGCCAATTGGAAACTGCTATGCGAAAACAGCATCGACGGTTATCACGGCCTGCCGACCCATGCCAGTTACTTCGACTACGTCAAATCCAAACCCGGCTCGCTGGTGGAAGTGGCGATCAAAGGCCGCGCATTTGATCTCGGCAATGGTCACGCGGTGGTGCAATACACCGCACCGTGGGGACGACCCGTCGCACAAGCGGTGCCGGCCTGGGGGGAAGCGGCGGCGCGTGAAGTGGCGGCCATCAAAGCGCGTCTGGTCGAGCGTTTTGGACCTGAGCGCGCCGAACGTATGAGCAGCACCAATCGCAATCTGCTGGTGTTCCCGAACTTCGTATTGAACGACATCATGGCGGTGACCCTGCGCACCTTTTTCCCCGATGCGCCGAATAAACAGACCGTCAACGCCTGGGCCCTGGCGCCCCGTGAAGAGTCGGCGGCAATGCGCGAATTGCGCCTGTTCAATTTTCTCGAATTCTTAGGTCCTGGCGGCTTTGCGACCCCCGATGATTGCGAAGCGTTGGCACTGTGCCAGCGCGGTTATGGCAGTTTGGCGGGCAGTGGCTGGAACGACATCTCCAAGGGCTATCAGCGTGACGAGCCGCAGGTGGACGACGAAGCGCAGATGCGCGCCTTCTGGCGCGAATGGAACCGCCGTCTTGCGGCGCTGCCGGCATGAGCGCGCTGCCAAACCGCGCTGAACTCGAGGACTTCCTCTACAGTGAAGCGGCCTTGCTTGACAACTGGCAGCTGGATGAATGGCTGGCCTTGTTCGTGGAAGGCGCACGCTATTTCATTCCGCCGGCCGGTGCCGATGACGATGTCGATCCGAGCACCACGCTGTTCTACGTGGCCGATGATTACCACCGCCTGTGTGAACGCGTGAAGCGTTTAAAAAAACGCACGGCCCACGCCGAGTTTCCCCATTCACGCTGCCGACGCATGGTCAGCAATGTGCGTCTATTGGGCGGCGACGTGGCACGCTTCAGGGTGACGTCAAACTTTGTCACCTGGCGCAGCAAGCTCGGTGTGACCACGACCTTCTTCGGTCATCATGTTTATGAGATGACCTGTACCGACGCTGGCGTGCGCATCGTGTCCAAAAAAACCTTCCTCGATCAGGACGACATCCGTGATCAAGGCAAGGTCAGTATCATTCCTTAAGGAGCGCGCCATGGCTCTCGATTTCCGCTATCGCCGCTTGGCCTATGTCGCACTGAACGTGACCGATTACGCGCGTTCCGACCGGTTTTACCAGGACATGCTGGGCTTGCAGGCCGCCGGCTGTGCGGCTGATGGCGAATATCTCTACCGCTGCAGCGCGCACCATCACGATGTGATTCTGCATGAATCACCAGTGGCCGGTTTGCGGCGCGTGGCCTGGGAAATGGAGTCGACAGAAGATCTTGCACGTCTGCGTCGGCATTTCGCCGCGCTGGGTATCAGCGTTCACCCCATGAACGACGACTACTGCAAGGCCTTGGGATTGCCGGAAGCTTTTCAGATCACTGAACCTAATACCGGTGCGACCTTTGAATACTGTGGGCCGATGGTCGACGCCACCACGCCCTATGCACCGACGGTGACACGTATTGTGCGCCTCGGCCATGTGGTACTGGGCACAGATACCTATGACGACACGGAGCGTTTTTTCATCGATGCGCTCAACTATCGGGTTTCGGATCGCATCGATGGTGCCGTGACCTTCATGCGCTGTTTCCCCAATCCTCTGCATCACTCCCTGGGCTTGAGCAAGTCCGATAACAAGCGCCTGCACCACGTGAATTTCATGGTCACCGACATGGACGATATCGGCAAAGCCATCTATCGCGCGCAAAAGCTCGAGGTGCCGGTGGTGTTCGGGCCTGGTCGCCATCCACCGTCGGAATCGATCTTCTTTTACTTCCTCGATCCCGATGGCATGACCCTGGAGTACAGCTTCGGTATGGAAGAATTTCCTGAAATTGATCCCAGACCACCACGGCGTTTACCCATGGCCCTGGAATCCATCGATTATTGGGGTGCCATCCCGCAGCCGGCATTTGGCAAGGGTGGCCCCATCGAAGCAAGAGCGACAACCCCACCATGAAAGACCTGCAGGGCAAGACCGCCATCGTGACCGGTGCCGCGGGTGGCATTGGCTTTGAGATCGCCGCGCGACTGGCCGCCGAAGGTGTGCGGGTCTGTATCGCCGATATCGCAACCGCCGCTGAGGACGCGGCCGCGCGTCTCCCCGGTGAGGCGACGGCCTTTATTGGCGATCTGAGCGACGAAGCCACGGTGCGC
>JANOXY010000618.1:0-3109 GCA_031418675.1 Pseudomonadota bacterium | reverse complement strand
AAACGCCGTGCGCGCTCTGTTGCCACCGGGGTTTACTAAAATCCCGAGGTTATAGGCTTGGGAATATTTAACGCGAAGGACCCTGGTCAAAATTGTCCCGTCAACACTGAAGGTGTTCCTGAGTGGTTACAGCAACGCGCTTCGCCGACGATCGCTGGACTATTGCCAGGAATAACAATGCAGCGACAGCCCCTCAGGACCAGCCGAATGTAGCGAGTTTTTTGTCAAAATCATAATCACACAAACATGGACCACGCTGTGCGCGCCGGCCGTCCGAGATAGTTCGGCAGCGCGCAGGGAACTGTGCGTGAGAGTTCGGGTTTGGATTCCGAGAACTCAACGGTGTGCGCGGAATTCGTTTAAGACCGATACCGTGGCCTGTCCCCCATTTGTCGCTGTAGGGCGATGCGTGGCAGACTAGCTATTAACAGCGAACTGTTCAGCGGGCAAACGACCCGCACTCGTGCAACAAATCACGTTCTGCGACAACGTGCCGCGGCGCATCACGCACCTCACAATCTACGGGTCGATAATTCGATCACCTCCGAACATACCAGAAGGTCTGTAATCCACTATGTTGCCTTCGAACAGTACGTCATCAACGAGCCTGCTAAGTGACCTCACGGCCGGTTTGGTCGTGTTTCTCGTCGCTCTGCCCCTGAGTTTAGGAGTCGCGCAGGCGTCCGGTGCGCCGTTGTTCTCGGGTTTACTGGCCGGCATCATCGGCGGGGTATTAGTGGGGCTTTTAAGTGGTTCGCACACCAGTGTCAGTGGCCCAGCTGCAGGATTGACAGCCGTAGTCGCCGCCCAGATTGTGTCACTCGGGTCGTTTTCGACGTTTCTGCTGGCGGTGATGCTCGCGGGACTGATCCAAGTCGGCCTGGGACTGGCCAGAGCCGGATTCATCGCCGGCTTTTTCCCCTCCAGCGTCGTCAAGGGGCTACTCGCCGCCATCGGCGTGATTCTGATCCTCAAACAGATCCCCCATGTTTTAGGACACGATCCCGATCCGGAAGGGGATTTTTCCTTCCAGCAACCGGATCACGAGAACACCTTCTCGGAACTCGGCATGACAATCGCCAACCTGCATCCTGGCGCCGCCGTGATCGGCCTGGTGTCGATCGCGCTACTGGTACTCTGGAGCCGGTGGCAACCCTTGAAAAACTCGTCCATCCCCGCGCCCCTCATCGTGGTGATCGTGGGTGTTGGGCTCAGCCTGTTGTTCCAGCAACTCGGTGGTCGGTGGATCATCCAAGCGAGTCACTTGGTGCAGGTGCCTATCGCACACGACCTGACGGGGTTTTTAGGCTTCATGCAATGGCCAGACTTCTCGCAGTGGTTAAACCCCGCGGTATACACAGCGGCCTTGACGCTCGCCGCCGTGGCGTCATTTGAAACGCTGCTGAACCTGGAAGCGATAGATAAAATCGACCCACAACAACGTACCTCTCCAGCCAGCCGTGAGTTACTTGCCCAGGGCATCGGCAATATCACCGCCGGTTTGGTTGGCGCGTTGCCGATAACTTCGGTGATCGTTCGCAGCTCTGTGAACATCAACGCTGGCGGCAAGACCAAACTTGCGGCGGTTTTTCACGGTGTGTTGTTGCTGCTTAGCGTGGCATTCCTGCCGATGTGGCTGAACGCCATTCCGTTGTCGTGTTTAGCGGCCATTTTGCTGGTCACCGGCGTGAAACTCGCGACCCCATCGCTGGCGAAACAGATGTGGGACGAAGGACGCTATCAGTTTGTGCCCTTCGTTCTGACGGTGGTGGCGATCGTCTTTACAGATTTGCTCATCGGCGTTTTGGTAGGACTGGCGGTGAGCCTCGCCTTCATTCTCAATAGCAACATGCGTCGGCCGATCCGCCGCGTCGTAGAAAAGCACCTGGGCGGCGATGTATTGCACATTGAACTAGCCAACCAGGTGAGCTTCCTCAATCGCGCGGCGCTGTCCAAGGTGCTGCACGATGTTCACCGCGGCCAGCATCTGCTGCTTGATGCCCAGCACACGGATTACATCGATCCGGACGTGCTCGATCTGATCCGGGATTTCAAAGAACAAACGGCCCCTGCCCGCGGCGTCGAGGTGAGTCTGGTCGGCTTCCGCAGCAAGTACCAGTTACAAGACCAAATCCAATACGTCGACTACTCAACCCGCGAGCTTCAGGAAGCCGTCACGCCCCAACAGGTGCTGCAAATTTTGCAAGCCGGGCACGCGCGCTTTCGCAGCGGTCAACAGTTAACACGCGACTTCGGGCGCCAGATCGACGCCACGGCCGATGGCCAACACCCCTTGGCGGTGGTACTGAGTTGTATCGACTCGCGCACCTCATCCGAGTTGATCTTCGACCTGGGTGTGGGCGACATCTTCAGCGTGCGCATCGCCGGCAATATCACCAGCCGCAAAGTGCTGGCCAGCGCCGAGTACGGCTGCGCTGTCGCCGGGGCAAAGCTGATATTGGTGATGGGACATACCCGCTGCGGCGCCGTGACGGCGGCTGTCAACCTTATCGGCGAGTCGCGCTCGGCCGCCGACGTGACTGGTTGCCAGCACCTCGACCACATTGTCACCGATATTCAGCTGTCGACCGACGCGGATACCTGTCGTGAGGCCGCCCAACTCGCAACGGCTGAGCGAGTAGCTTTTATCGATGTGGTGGCCCGCCGCAATGTAATGCGGGTCGTTGCACGGATGCGCTCTCAGAGTCGCACCCTTGACGATCTGGTTCGCAACGAACGGATCGCAATTATCGGTGCGATGTACGACGTCGTAACGGGAGAGATCGAGTTTCTGCCGGAATAATTGGGCTCAGATGAAACTTTCTATCGCGGCTGTGAGTCGACTTGGCATCTGCAGGCGCAGGGGATAGGAAGCAAACAAGGCGTTTATTCTGCCCTCAGCCCGGTTCCTTCAGGCCCAGCAACTCTTATTGCGGCGGCGCGCGGGCGAAGGGCCTGGACACGGGCGTTGCGGCCTCGGCCTGCGCGAGATGATCGAGGATCGTCTTGATCACCACCGGATCTTCGATGCTCGCAATCACCCTGACCGCGCCACCACAGCCCTCGCAGGTCAAGATGTCGATCTTGACCAAATCGCCTGGAGCGATTT
>JANOXY010000617.1:0-2611 GCA_031418675.1 Pseudomonadota bacterium | reverse complement strand
GCCGATCACTTCAAGGCGGTTAATGATACCTACGGTCACGCGGCGGGCGACGCTGTACTGCAAGCGCTTGCCAAGTGCATTACCTGCGAACTGCGCACCAGCGACATCGTTGCGCGCTACGGTGGTGAAGAGTTTGTGTGTCTGGTGGTGCTCAAAGAATTGAGTGATCTTGTGATCGTCTGCGAACGCTTGCGCACAGCTGTCGGTAACTTGAGCATAGACTGCGACGGCCAGCAAATTCCCGTCACCATCAGCATTGGCGCCACCGTTGCACTGGGTGAGTGTTTTGAGGACATGCTGCGCAGCGCCGACAACGGCGTTTATCAGGCCAAAGCCGAGGGTCGCAACCGCTACGTGGTGGTGTGACCGCAGCCGGCGGCCTGCGCACCGGTCTCCTGTGCACAGCGCGAGGGCGATCAGCCCTGCTTATCCCCTATAACACTGCGCCACCCAACCCACCGACAACAGTCCGCTGCCAGCGCACAATGCGCAATCGGGGTCGCAACAGTGTGCGGTGTATGGAGTAGGATTTGCACCGGGCTGGGTGTAGCGTGGTCTGCGCCGCAGACTGGACATTCAGCCCGGGAGAATCCGCGATGCGCCTGTTACCTTTGCTGCTGCTGATGCTCGGCCTCTCTACCCACGCCAACGCCGAATTTTTCCGTTACATGCAGCCGCCGCTCGGCCGCGTTGTCCTCAATGAGCTACTGCCTGGCGATGGCCACGCGCCGTTCCGGCTGACCAAAATTGGCCAGTATTACGCTGAGTTGATTCTCGAACCGCTGGAAGGTGGCAGCGATGTGGCGCTGAGCGAGCCGCTGGCCCTCGAACTCGACATGCAGGTGGCGCGTCGCAAACGGGTGCTGCTCAATCGCAACGTCAGCGTCAGCTTCGTGCCGGGGGAGCGCGCCAAGACCTTGTTCTGGCTGACCGTGCCAGACCATCTGCCAAATCGCACCAGTCTCGAAATGCACGTCAAGCTGCGCGAGACTTCCAACGACCAGTTACGTAACGCCCGCGTGCGCCTGCAATTGACACGCAAAATCGAACTTGCGCCGTTTGTCGTCTTTTAACCCGGCGCCGATTGACTTCGTGTCGGACGCTTGCGAACAATCACGCGCTCTAAACATCAATAAAACAGACACCCACCCACGGGCGTCAGGAGGGTTACTCGATGCGTGCTATATCTGGCTGGCTTATCGGTATGTTACTGGTGGCTCTCACCACCGCAGCCCACGCCTACTCGGCGATGTACGTGCTCGGCGACAGCCTGAGCGACAATGGCAATAATCAGGCATTCCTCGTCAACGGCCTGCAAATCCCGGCCACGGTCGCGCCCTATCAGGTTCCGAACTCCGACGAACCGCTGGTGCCGATCACGCCCTATGCACTCTCCGCCGCTACCTATACCTATTCCAATGGTCGGGTCTGGGTTGATTATCTGGCCGATTCTCTGGGTCTGTCCCTGGCGCCTTCCCTGGCGGGCGGCACCAACTTTGCCTACGGCGGCGCCCGCTCCGGCGACCTGGGCCTGGGTGACGGCAATGGCGATCAACCGAATTCGCTGCGGGTGCAAGCCGACCAGCTCGTAAACCTCGCGCCTTTGCCCGGCAATGCCCTCTACGTCGTGTGGGGCGGCGGCAATGACATTCGCGCCCTCGGTGCTCAGTTGGGGCCTAAGCTCAGCGACCTCGACCCGGCAGTTCGCTTGCAGGCTTCGGCCGATCTGCAAGCGGGCCTTGGTGCTGGCATCACAAACCTCGGCAGCACGATCAATGTTCTGGCTAACGCCGGCGCGCGCAATTTTCTGGTGCCCAACCTGCCGGATCTCGGTATCACACCCTATGCACGCTTCCTTGAGAACAACGGTCAGCTCGGCACCATGGCCCTGCTGACGGGTCTTTCCGTATCCTACAATCAAGGCATCGCTGGACTAGTGGCGCCGCTGCAGAGCAATCCGCTTTTCAGCATCACTACGCTCGACATCTTTGCCTTTAACCGCGCTGTGCTGGCCGACGCACAGCCGGGTTACAACGCCACCGACGCCTGCACCTCGGAAAATGCCTTCACCGGCTGCAGCAACCCCGAAAGCTTCTTGTATTGGGACGGAGTGCACCCGACCACGGCCTCCCATCAGGCCATTGCGAACCTGGCTTCAAATGCCTTGCAACCGGTGCCGGTGCCGGGCAGCCTGCCTCTCGCCGTAGGCGGCTTCGTAATGCTGCTTGGTGCCGCACGCCGCCGCCGGGCGGCCTGAACGGCCATATCCTGAGCACACCACGCCGGCCCAGTGCCGGCGTCTTTTTTTGTGTCCCACGCCACAGCAAGACATGGTGGAGGGGCTCAAGCCTGCCGGTCTGACGACCGCGAGCCTTGCACCACGAAGCAAGGACCCGCTCACGCCCATGTGGCAAGTTTCCGTCGCCAGTCGGCTAGCGCTGATCTATCTCTTTCTGGGCGCTACCGTGCTGTTGACCAGCGCGGTGGGCTGGCGCGCCCTGGACGCCCAGGACCGCGCGATGACGCAACTCACCGTGCTCGGCGATGCGCGCCGCTACCTGCAGAATGCCGACATGATGCACGACGCGGTGCGCGCCGATGTCTTCGCGGT
>JANOXY010000616.1:0-2054 GCA_031418675.1 Pseudomonadota bacterium | reverse complement strand
GCGAGCGTACCGGTGATGGTCCATACCCCCGTAGCCGGGGTGTAAGTGGCTGTGCCACTGGTGGTCAACACACCGGCGTTGATGTCGGCCAGGGTCAAGCTGGCAGTGACTGTCTCACCGCTATCCGCATCCGTAACCACGATATCGTTGATGGGGACCGAGGCGGCGCCTTCGGTATAGGTGCGGGTCTGGGTCAGATTGTTAGCCGCCAGCTGCTGGTTTGGCGCTGCGGCCACCAGATCAATACGAATATTGTCGAGCAGCAAAGTGCGACCGCCCGAGTTCAAGCCGACCGCAATAAAGCGCACACGCGTATCGTTATCCAGGTGGGCTGAGAGATCGAACTTCGCACTGCGAAACGACACATCGTTGGCTGGACCATCAACACGACCGACGGTTGTC
Organism: Pseudomonadota bacterium; assembly: GCA_031418675.1. Lineage (GTDB taxonomy): Bacteria > Pseudomonadota > Gammaproteobacteria > JADJYF01. The sequence goes on along the minus strand of JANOXY010000616.1, from coordinate 1,652 downwards.
CAGTTGGTGCCGCCGTCGGTCGATGCTTCGACCAGCACGCTGTCCCCTGCGCCCAGATTCTGCCGAGCGTAGTCAAAGCTCAGGAAGGCCTGACTCGCGCCGGACAGATCCGCCTGCCGCCACGCGCCACTGCCGTTCGAGCGAATTTGCAGCACCTGCTCGCCAAGACCCACTTGGACCTTGATATTGCCGCCGCCGGCGCCATTGCTCTCGCCGATCTCCTGCCAGTCATTGCTCCAGGTCAAGGAGCCATCATTGCCGGTATAGGTAAAGGCATTGAAGCGATCGAGATAATGGCCACTGGCGGCCACGCTGGCGCCGACCTCGTGTGCGCCGATATCGGGGCTGCCATCGCTGCGCAGGAAACCGCGGCTATCGAGACTCACGGTGTTGCTGGCATCCGCATTACCGATGGCCTGACTGCCGGCCTGGGGCGCGTGGCTCATGAGGCTGCCGCCATTGTCGGCGAGCGCGCCTAAGTTGGGATTGACGTTGCGGCGATCAGAACCGTCATAACCGCTGCCACCGCTGTCGTTGCCAAAAATGTTGGAGCCGCTGCCGTTCAGTGCGCCGGACAAATCGGCCCCACCACTGCTGGCCGTGTTGCCCGACACGATGCTGTTGCTGAGATACAGGGTGCCACTGTCGAACACACCACCGCCGAGGGCGCTGGCGGTATTGGCGCTGATGGTGAGGTGATTGAGGGTTGCAGTGCCGGCGTTATAAAAACCACCGCCGTCACCCGCTGTCGCCTGATTGGCGCTGAGCGTAACGTTGCTCATATTGAGCACCGCACCGCTCGCGTTGTAGATGCCACCACCCTGCTTGGACTGATTGCCGTCGAACAAACCGCCATCGATATCCAGATGGCCGGCGTTGTAAATGGCACCACCTTCGTCGTTGATCGCGAGCGTCCTATTGCCCGAGAACCAGACATTGCTCAAATAGACATTGGGCGTATTGCTTGCACCATGCACAAACAGACCAGCACCATCTTCGCCGTTGGTAAAATTGGTGAGGCCGCGCTGAATTTTCAGATTGGATATCGAAACCGTGATGGCGCTGTCGTCGTGGACCTCAAAGACCCGGTAGATATTGTTGCCGTCGATGGCCGTACTGCCCGGTGACACGCCGACAATGCTGAGGCTGTCGCGGATGTCGATATCTCCGGTGTTGTCATCAAAACCAAAACGCGTCAAAGAATACGTCGCCGCTTGCAGATTGATGGTGTCGGCGCCCGCTGCAGTGTTTGCCGCCCGAATCGCTTCACGCAGAGAAACAAAACCATCCGCACCCGGGCTCGATGCCAATGCCGCCAGTGAACTGGTATTGGCGTCAGCATCCAACACATCGTTGGTGGTGGTGACCGTGATCTGGCCGAGTACACCGTGCCATTGACTGGTTTGCGCGATATCGATGGCGATATCGGCATCGATAGCCCCGGTCGCGTATTCGAGCGTCCAATCGCCACCCAGCATGGCGCTGCCGGTGAGATCGTCGGAGGCGACCACGTCGGTGCCGGTCAGTGTGGCCAAAGACTGCACCAGGGCGCGGCCGGCCTCACTCGCGGCGAGGTCGCAACCGTAGAGCAGCAGATCACCCTGGGCGGAAAACGCCTGCTGCCAGGCGGCCACATCGGTCTGCGAGACGAA
>JANOXY010000615.1:0-2534 GCA_031418675.1 Pseudomonadota bacterium | reverse complement strand
GGCATGATTGGCTCGCTAATTTTGGTGTTGTAGCGACCTCAATATTACCGGGTCCTTCATGCCGCCTTCCTTCGTCTTTCCTGAAAGATCAACAGGCCCTAGGCAACGCGGTCGCATCCAGTTCCGGATATAACGTGTCGCCGTCGAGGGCCGCCATATGAAAGCGCAACGGATGCTTGCGGCCGGTATCCGGACGTAGAAGGTAGCGGCGTGCAAAGCGTTCGCCCATGGAACCGGCGTAAGAGGTGAGGTTGCCATTGCCAGGTTGCCACTTAGTTGCCAGGCAAAAGGGGGGGTATCGGGCCCCTCATACGCGTGCCATTTGACGTGCGCCGCCTCGCATCCGAAATACACGCTCGAGAGGGCCGCTCTAAAGCCCGTCACCGCGCACTGGTGCTCGTAGGCACGATGGATGCGTTCGCGGAAGCCGGGGTCCCTGCGCAGCCTCGTGGTGGCTTCACGGTCATTGTCGGCGCTAGTGTTCAGCTCGGGCAGCCCCACTGCGTCGAGGATGTCGTCGTGCAGAGAGGTTGGGAAATGAGCTTCGAACAGTTGCTGGATGGCGGCGACCACCAGAGCCGGGTTCGCCTGGAAGGCCGCAGCGACCTCGTCAGGCAAATGGCCCGAAGATAATCGGAGGGCTTCCATCCTTGGGAATCCACCTGCCTGCCGAGCGAACGTGTCTGCGCCGGCTACCATCTACTATGGAATTGTCCTTGCACAACGGTCACGCGCTGCGATTGCACTAAATATGCTGGCGTTCACGCTGCTATCCATCACGCCTTACCCCGCGTGTACGCTCCCACCATCGCCTGTGGGTCTAACCGCCACCCATTACCTGAAAAGGCCTGTGCACGAATTTGATCTCCGAGATAGCGTTCCCGACGATGCGACCACCATTCCAATATCCGTAATGGTGAAACCCCGTTGTGGTTCAATAGCGGTGCGCCGCAGTCTGAACGACGACTGTCCACTGGTCATGTCATCTGGGGCGCGCACCACAATTGGTGTCCCCGAGGGGCGGGTTCTATATATCTCGGCGTCGCCGCTGACCGAAGAGTTCAAGGTATTCGTCGCAGGCTGGTATCGGAAATAAGGTGAACAATAAGACAATGACTAGCAACTTCGAAAATTCCGTTCAGTGCGTCGCCGTTACCTACGTCGGACCGTTTAAAATCTACGCGGGAGAAGCCCATCTTGAGCTGATACTTGAATTGATTGACGGCTCAGAGGTTAGTTATCTCGTTTCGCGGCCAGCGGTGCGCTCACTGCTTGACGGGCTCGCGTTGGCTGAAAATCTAGCGAGGTCTTGATTCGTCGTGTGTGGTCGATTCGCCATGCTGGGACGCCCTGCCGAATACGCGGCCGCGGTCAGCGCTGCGTAGGGGCCGAGCCGATGCGAAGGTAGCTAACCTTACTGTCTGGTGCACTCGCGATTTTCAACGTGATTCCCCGGCGCGGTGTGCACGCGAGTGCGCGCACCCAAAGTTCGAATCGAAGTGAACCACCGAAGACAGGACCAACCAATTAGCGGGCGCTTCGGGAATGCTCTGTCGCAGGTCCCTCCGGCCGCTGTGGTCTGCTGGCAGCACCCGTTTCTTGCCTGAGCACGACGACAGACTTGCCATCGAAACAAATCAGTCCTTGCTTTTCAAGCCGTGCCAGGACACGCGCAATCATCTCCCGAGACGCAGCGACAATTTTCCCCAATTCCACGCGGCTCACACGAACTAACATCCCTTTTGGATGCGTTATTGCGCTCGGTGAGTCGCAAAGTTCTAGTAATTCTTTTGCAACGCGTCCGGCGACATTAATATGAGCGAGGTCATTGTATTTTTGGTCTATTTTTCGCAAGCGAGTAGCCATTTGGCTGGTAAGGAGAAATAGCAAGTCAAGGGGGAAGTATTGCATGGCCCTCAGCTGCTCATAGGCGACCTGCGCTATGTCACAGGCCGTTTTTGCACGCACAGTTGCGCTACGCGGCAGATCCTCGCCGAATAGCCCTAGCTCTCCAAAGAATTCACCAGCGTCTAGATGTGCGACGACCATTTCGTCGCCATCGTCGCCTTCAATCCGCACTGTCACCGTCCCGCTGACGATATAAAACAAGTCCTGCGAGGATTCGTCTTGGCGAATAATGGTGGATCTGCTTGCTACGCGGCGTCGATTGCTGTGTTGAAGAAAGCCCGAAATTAACTCAGCACTTCTCTGCGTGCTCGATTGGATCCCCATATTCGCCCCTTTGCTCGGCACGTGTTTTCCCAGAGCCAGCCTGACTTGTTCGATGTACATCGGCCGGATGTGTGGGGCCTGAAGGCATCACGTGAACGCTGACGTCGAGGTGTAGTCGCACAGCACGGAATGAATGATGGGAGTCGATGAAAAAATGCCAGTCGGTGAGTTCGTCGCCAAACTGCTGGCGCTCGAAGGTTATGCCGAGTACCCGGAAAATGAGGCTCGGCGGGCAGATAGCGAGCTAGAGGGGCGAATTTCGCGCAGAATGGGCCGCTGGCGCGTTTTACGACCGGGGCGCG
>JANOXY010000614.1:0-4111 GCA_031418675.1 Pseudomonadota bacterium | reverse complement strand
CATCGGGGTGCGGGTCGCCGGTCGTGTTGTGGCGGGCGACGGCGGGGGGGAGTTGGTTTTTTAGGCGGTGGGGTAAGCCGCGCGGCGCAGCCGGCACCACTTGAAACCGTGGGCGTGCTTGTGAACGGCTGACCGATAATGAAGCGCGAGACCAGCGACCCGTTCGCTACGCCCGCGTCGTCGCTACCCATTCGTTGGGGAAAAATCCTAACGCTGCTCGCCGTGGGGTTAAGGAGTATCGTCGCGCCACGCCTCGTGCTTGGACTGATCAGGGAGAGCTGCATGAACGATGATCCGCTACCGCCCGGTTTTCAAGATCTCGCCACCTATCTGCCATGGGAATTGCCCACCGAACATGGGCGCCGCGCTAAGCGCGCAGCCAGCAGCATGGAGGAAATCAGGACCTTCTACGATGCCATGCTCGCTCGCATGGAAGCAGTGCTCGCTTTTCTCGCCGAGCAAAACGTCGACCAGGTAGCGCCCGCGGTGCAACGACTATTCCTGCTAACAACCGCCTTGGCCGAGATCGCGCCTGCGGTCGAGATGTACGGCGAACCCACCGCCGAAGGCCTCGATGTGCTGCGCCTGACGCCGGTCAACATTTATCCCGAGCGCGCGTGAGCGCCACCCTTACCAGGAGATCAGCAGCATGAACGCTCGCGTTAACGAAAATCCGGCGCCGCTGTGGCAAGAGCGCTTTCCGCAATTGGCTGGTCCAACAATTGACATTGAGCCCTATATATCGCCGGCCTACTTTGAACGTGAGCGCGAAGCGATCTTCCGCAAGGTCTGGTTGAATGTCGGACGCGTCGAGCAGATCCCGCAGCGCGGCGATTATTTCGTCAAAAAGCTCGATATCGTTCGCACTGAGATCGTCATCGTGCGTGGTGAAAACGGCGTTGTGCATGCTTTTCATAACATGTGTTCCCATCGGGGCAATCCCGTGGTGTGGGACAGCAAGGGCAAATGCAACGCGTTCACCTGCAAGTATCACAGCTGGACCTATCGCCTGGATGGCGGTCTGCACCATGTGCCGGACGAGAAAAAATTTGTCGGCCTGCAAAAGGATCGTCACGACCTGACGCCGGTCGCAGTCGACGTTTGGGAGGGTTTCATCTACATCAATGTCGACCCGCAGCCCAGCCAGTCCTTACATGATTACCTCGGCGAGGCAGGTCGCAGCTTCGCTGGCTATCCGTTTGCCGAAGTCGCCAGCGCTTGTTCCGCCTGGCAGGTGGAAGTCAAAGCCAATTGGAAGGTCTGCCGCGATGCGTTTCAGGAGGTCTACCACATCTTCAGCCTGCACGGCCGCAGCACCGGGCGCATGTTTTCCAGCAAGAGCAATCCGTATTTGAACGTGCACGAGATCGCTTTGTTTGATCCCCATTCGCGCATTTCGGTACCCGCCAATCTCGAGTGGCAGGCCCATCCCGTTGAAGCCTTGGCCAAACGCTTTGGCATCCTCACTTTGCAGAAACAGGGCATTTCGTCGCGCGGCATGCCACCGGGTGTTAATCCGACCGACGCCGCGGACTGGTCCTTTTCGGGCTTCGGTTGTTTTCCGAATATCTCGATATTTGTTTCCCAGGGCGGCTTTCTCACCCATACATTCTGGCCATTGGCGGCCGACCGCACGCTGTGGGAAGCACGTATCTATTTTCCCAAGGCACAAAATCTTGCGGAGCGCTTCAGCCAGGAATACAGCCGTTCAACCTTTCTCGACGGCGTCATGGCCGAAGACGGTGGCATCTTTGAAAAGACCCAGAGCATGCTGGGCTCAGGTGCGAAAAAACAATTGATCCTGGGCGATGAGGAGTTGTTGATCCGCCATCACCTGGCGATGGTCGAGCGCTACGTCAGCGCCTGATCCGGTCGGGCTTTCCAACCACGACGCACGGGCCAGCAGCCGCAGGCGCTCGGTGCGACCACGCGTCGCACCCACGCGCTCTAGCAACCGGCACTCTGGTTGAGGGAATGGGGCGCCTCGTCGGCCCATTCCCTCGCCAAAAACCTGCGGGTATGTTCGCCGCCGATCAAGAGGCTGGCCGATACTCTTCCAAGGGCGGCAAGCCGAGACCCACACGATAAGACTGATGCATGTGTTGCACGCCCGGTTCATTGCGGCCAATCACGAAATAATCGATGGTCCCGCTATTGGCCGATACCTGGGTCATCGTGCCCGCCCAATAGTCCTCGTCGGCGATGGTGGTGTCGGCCAGCTCCTCGGCGGCGTTCTGATTGAACTCAACGCGTGTTGAACTATCGGCGTTATATAAAGCGCGGTCACGCGCGATCTCAGAGGCGGGTTGGTCGGCTATTTCTGCGCCGATATGCTGGGCGCTGTAATGGTAAGCACGGGTAAACGACGCACCGGTATCACCCGGCACCGGATAGATCATGAACAACGAGACGATGCGGTTGAACAGCACAAAGTGCGCATTGGGGAATACAAAATAAGCGACTGCCGCCGCGTCGCTGGCGTTCCACTGGGCTTGCGGGCGATGGCGCAGTTTATCCAGATACCGATTGGGCACCGTCAAGCGGTGATTCTGGCCATACTGATCAAAGGTCGAAACATTACCGATGAAAATCTTGTTGACGGTCGTCGCGTGCAGATTTTCAAAATGATAGTTCTCGCCATAGGTGTCGTTGGCCAGCTTCCAGTTCAACGGCATTTCTATTCGTTGTTCGCTCATATAGGTGGACGCGCCCAGGTTCCACGCTTCGAGCTGGCCAGCAAGTTCCTCACCTAACAAAGCATCGACGTCGACCGTTGTATCACCCTTGGCCTGCACGACCAGCATGCCGTACTTCTCCGCACTCGGCAGCTCCACCAGGCCCAGACAGTTTTTGTCGGGTGCACCGAAACTGTCGGCGCGCTTCACACCCAGCAGAGCGCCGTCGTTGGCATAACTCCAACCATGAAAGATGCAGCTGAAGCGATTACCTTCGCCGCGTGGCTCGCGCACGACCATCGCACCACGGTGCCGACAGCTGTTTACAAAGGCACGAAATTTTCCGTTCTTGTCGCGGGTCGCTAAAATCGGCACACCCAGATCGTTATTGGTCAGAAAGCTGCCGGCCTTGGGCAGGTCTGCCGACAAGCCGAGGATTTGTGGATGGCCTTGGAAAAACGCGGCCCATTCACGCGCCGCAAGATCCTTGCACGTAAACGCCGAAGCCGGACTCTGGATCATGACCTCCGCGCGGTCGGTACGGTCGGCATCCAGCAAATCCAGGATGCGATTGATCAAGGCTACCTGGTGTTCTTGTTTCATTCCTTCTCCCCTTGTTTTTCAGTGGCGGTGAATAGAACTCAAAGTCGATTCTGTAGATCGCTAACGCACTATCTAGCGTGCGTAGACACATTCTTTTGTGCGGCGCCGCTGTCAGGCACGAGCAGACTGACGTGCGATCCGATGCCATGTCAATCGGCGGCAGACAATTTATTGGTGTGTGTAGCGCGCATCCACCAGCGACAAAATCAAACTTGAGGGGAAAGGGAAAAACCGCGGCGCGGCGCTGCGAGGAAAGAAGGCGGTGCGGTTGTTATCTGCAACCGCACCCTCACCGAGAAGTAGTAATCACAACGATACTTAAGAGCGGGACCCGGCACGTTTGCCGGGATGTGAATCGCTGCTATCCGGCGCTACCGCGCGCCTCGCTCTCATTGCGCGCCATCGGCAGCTTCTCCATCACAAAGCCTTCGTAATTTTTCTGCGCGATCTGCTTCAGATGCTTGAAGTATTCAGGACCACCGAGGTGCACAACAAACTGGCGAATTTTCCCTTCGATATTCGCGCCCGAGTACCACGAGTCGGTACCGTGAAACAGGGTCTGCCTGGCGGCATCATCAACGTTCTTGGACCAACCGGCCTCAACACCGGCGGCGGGTTCGATACTTGCGATAGCGTGCTTACGCATATAGGCGATGCAATCGCGAACCCAGTCACCTTCCATTTCCCCGCCATAGGGCATGTTGTAGAGCACCGACGGCGATTGTGGGCCGTGGATCATGAAAAAGTTCGGCATGCCCGGGATCGTTACGCCGAGGTAGGTAAAAAATCGTTTGCTCCATGCCGTCGCCAAATCCACACCTGCACGCCCTTTG
>JANOXY010000613.1:0-2451 GCA_031418675.1 Pseudomonadota bacterium | reverse complement strand
GTCCAGCGCACCGAACTCGAATCCCTCGCCGCAGGTGGGACGACCCAGACCTAAAATTTCCCAGCCGCAAAAGCGCGCTGAGCCCAACAGATGTACGGTGGTTGTGATGCGCGCGCGCGCGCCGTCGAATAAAAGATTCTCCTGGGGTAACCATTCGAGGCTGGCGCCGCCGCTGACGGTGAAGCTCTGGTGGAGTTGTGAGGTGCGCTGGGCGGAACGATAGAAACGTGTGGCCGCGGGTGTCGTCAACAGTGCTTGCGCACCGTCATGCAGTCGCACGTTCAAACATAACTCGTCACCCCCGACGATGCCAGCCGGTGGGTGAATGAGATAAACGTGACACACGTCGACCGCTTCGGGATGGAAGGGACGTTGCACCAGCAGGGGGCCGCGATGACGTTGTGCGGTCAGACGCGTGCGCGCGCCGCGCAGGGCAAACTCGAGTTCGAGTTCCGCGCGCCAGGGCAGTGCCTGTGCGGCTGTGGCCATCGTCACGCCAGGTACAACAGACCGAGGCCGAACAGGCTGCTCGTGCTGAGCGCGGTGCGTAGTGTCGCGCCGTGGCCTGCCCAATTCGCGCGCTGCGCGAGCACAAAGCCCAGCCCGTGTAACACACAAGAACCCAGCACAAAGCCCAGTGCCGCGCCGGCCTGACCCGCCAGCTCCACACCATGGGCGTAACCGTGCGCCAGCCCGGCCAGCACGCAAACGGCGCCGCACACCAGCATCGGCAGGCGTGCATCGCGCGCGGCCAGTGGCCCAAGCAATACCAGCGACAGCGCGATTGCGATCTCAACGGCTGGCAGTGCGCTGCCACCGGTGCCTAACGCTGCGCCAACCAGCAGCGCCGCCATAAAGCTAAGCGGTGGCACCAGGCGCCGTGCCGGAGCCGCCAAGCCCGCCCACACCCCGATCACGAGCATTGCCAGCAGGTGATCGCTGCCGCTGAAGGGATGCACCATCGCCAACCACACATCGTGATGGGCGCTTAAGGGATGCGCTTGAACGAAGGGCGCAAGGGTGAGCGCGACACTGAACAATAACAACTGGCGGACTGGCATAGGCATGGCAGGATGATTCCTCGAGAGTGTGGTACGAATCAGACCGAGAGGTACTGACGAACTAAATCGTCGCTTAATCTATCCATTGCATCACTGGCCACTACACGGCCCTTATCCATCACACAAAAGCGATCGGCGACGCGCCGTGCAAACGGCAGCTTCTGTTCGACCAGCAAGACCGTGAGACCCAACTCGCGATTGAGTCGAATAATGAGATCACCGATTTCCTGCACGATGTTGGGCTGTATGCCTTCGGTTGGTTCGTCCAGGATCAGCAAACGCGGCTCCAGCACCAGCGCACGACCGATGGCAAGCTGCTGTTGTTGTCCGCCGGAAAGATCGCCACCACGCCGCCGGCGCATTTTTTTCAACACTGGGAACATGTCGTAGACCTGCGCCAGGGCTTCATGACCCTTGCCGCCGCGGGTTGTGATGCCTATGCGCAGATTTTCCTCCACGGTGAGGCGCGCAAAGATCTCGCGACCCTGGGGCACATAGCCGATACCTAAGCGCGCACGACTCTCGGCCGGCAAAGGCTTCAGTGCCGTGCCATCGATGCTTATCTCACCATCGCGGGCAGACTCGAGCCCCATCACACAGCGCAGCAGGGTGGTTTTGCCAACACCATTGCGGCCCATCACACAGGTGCAGGCGCCGGCTGGTATGGTCAGGCTCAAGTCCCACAGGCTGTGGCTCTCGCCGTAGAAGTGATTGAGTTGGCTGACGGTCAGCATCATGCCCCCAGATAAACTTCGCGCACACGCGCATCACTTTGTACCTGCGCCATGCTGCCTTCAGCGAGAACTTGTCCTTCGTGCAGTACGGTTACCTTGCGCGCGATGGAGCGCACAAACTCCATGTCGTGTTCGACCACCACCACCGAATACTTGCCGGCGAGGGTGAGGAACAGATCGGCGCTTTTCATGGTTTCTTCATCGGTCATGCCGGCCACTGGCTCGTCGAGCAGCAAGAGGCGCGGCTCCTGCATCAGCAGCATGCCGATTTCGAGCCATTGCTTTTGCCCGTGCGAGAGCAATCCGGCTGGCTCGTAGGCGCGATGCGTCAGCGCGATTTCGGCGAGGGTCTTGCCGATCAGGTCGTGTTGGGTGCCGTTGAGTTTGGCCTTGAGGCTGGCGAACACGCTTTTGTCGGTCTTCATCGCCAGTTCGAGGTTTTCAAACACGGTGTGGTTTTCGTACACCGTCGGCTTCTGGAATTTACGGCCGATGCCGGCCTTGGCGATTTCCGGTTCACTCAATTTCGTGAGGTCGATGGTCTGCCCAAAAAACGCGGTGCCGAGGTCGGGTCGCGTCTTGCCGGTGATGACATCCATCATGGTGGTCTTGCCGGCGCCGTTGGGGCCGATGATGCAACGCAGTTCGCCTCGCTC
>JANOXY010000612.1:0-3132 GCA_031418675.1 Pseudomonadota bacterium | reverse complement strand
GTCAGGCAAGGCCATCGACAATATCAATAACTCGACGCTCGACGAACTGGTGGTGTGCGACACCATTCCTTTGTCGGAAGCGGCGGTCGGTTGCGAGAAGATCCGGCAGTTGTCGGTGGCCAGCTTGCTGGGCGAATGTATCAGTCGCATTTCTTCGGGCCAGTCACTGAGCTCGATGTTTGTAGATTAATGTGGATTTTGCGGTGCGGCCTTTATGTCGCGCTGTTTGGTGAAAAGCCGTCGTTGCGCCTGGTCGCGGGTCGACGCCGGTGTTTTTGTTTGGCATTGAGATTAACTGGAGTATCGGACGATGGAAAAATTTGCAATTTCTGCCGTAACTCGCGCAGACAGGGGTAAGGGTGCGAGCCGCCGCCTGCGTCGCGAGGGCAAACTTCCGGGCGTGTTATATGGGGGCCATGCTGACCCGGTCGCCGTGACGCTGGACCATAATGACATCCTGCTGCACACCGCGCATGAAGCGTTTTATTCCCACATCCTGACCCTCACGCTCGACGGCAAAGTTGAACGCGTGGTGGTGAAGGACATGCAACGTCACGTTTACAAGCCGCGCATTCTGCATATGGATCTGCTGCGTGTATCGGAAACCGAAGCGCTGAATATGCGCGTGCCGCTGCACTTCCTGAACGAAGACAAATGCGTGGGCGTCAAGATCGGCGGTGGCGTCATCGCCCACCAGATGGCCGACGTCGAAATCACCTGTCTGCCGAAGGACCTGCCGGAATTCATTGCTGTCGACCTCGAACAGATGAATATCGGCGATACCATCCATCTCGGCGAACTGCAGCTGCCGGCGGGTGTGCAGGTCACCTCGCTGTTGCACGGTGGCGATGACATGTTGGCGGTGGTGACGGTCTACTCACCGCGCGGTGGCGAAACCGAGACCCCGGCAGCGGGCGCCTGACGCCACTCGCGTCGGCGCGTACGCAGCAACAGGCCGCGGACGTGTCCGGCGCGGAGTCCGTGCAACTGGTGGTCGGTCTCGGTAACCCCGGGGCCGGTCACGTCGGGGACCGGCACAATGTCGGTTTCTGGCTGCTAGACATGCTCGCCGCCCGTCTCAAAATCGATATGCACAGCGAGTCGCGTCATAAGGGTGAGCTTGGTCGCGCCGCCTCAGGCTTGCGCCTGTTGAAGCCCTCAACGTTTATGAATCTCTCCGGTGAATCCGTCGTTTCCTGCGCCACTTATTTCCGCATAACGCCGGCCCAGGTTTTGGTGGTGCACGACGAACTCGATCTGCCGGTGGGCAGCGTGCGTCTTAAACGCGGCGGTGGTCACGGCGGCCATAACGGGCTGCGCAGTATCGAGCAGATGCTTGGTACGCAGGACTACTTGCGCATCCGTCTTGGCATCGGCCATCCGGGTGTCGGGCGCGACGTTGCCGCTTATGTATTGTCACGTCCACCGGCGGCAGAGCGCGAGGCTATCGAAGCCGCCATCGTTGCTGTCTTGGACAACTTCGAGACCATCAGCAACGGTGGTTTCAATCGTGCCATGAATACGCTCAATCAGCGTGTGGCCAAGGTAAAGGAATAGAGCGATGGGTTTTAAGTGCGGTATCGTCGGCCTACCAAATGTTGGTAAATCATCGCTGTTCAACGCGCTGACATCGGCGGCGATTGCGGCCGAGAACTATCCCTTCTGCACTATCGAACCCAACGTCGGCATCGTTGCCGTACCGGATCCACGGCTGGATAAACTCTCAGCCATCGTCAAACCGCAGCGTGTGGTGGCTTCCAGCATGGAGTTCGTTGATATCGCGGGCCTCGTCGCCGGTGCATCAAAAGGCGAGGGACTGGGCAATAAGTTTCTCGCCCACATTCGCGAGACCAATGCCATTGCCCATGTGGTGCGCTGCTTCGACAACGACAACGTCACCCACGTGGCCGGTCGTATCGACCCTATCGCCGATATCGAAGTCATCGACACCGAACTCGCGCTTGCCGACCTCGATACCGTGAGTCGTGGACTTGATCGTGCCGAAAAAGGCGCCAAGTCGGGTGACAAAGAACAGCGCGCGCGGGCCGACAGTTTCAAGCTGTTGTACGCCGCACTGGACGAAGGCCGCCCGATTCGAACCCTCGAGCTCGACGACGATACCCGCGCGCTGTTACGAGAGGTGAGCTTGCTCACCGCCAAGCCGGTGGTGTTTGTGGCTAACGTGGATGAGGCCAATCTGGGTGGTAACGACTACAGCCGGCGTGTTACGGAATACGCGGCCAAACACGGCGCCGAGTGTGTGATGCTGTGCGCTTCGATAGAAGCCGAGATCTCAACCCTCGACAGCGCCGATCGCGCTGAATTCCTCAACGACCTGGGCTTGGAAGAGCCGGGACTGAACCGCGTGATCCGCGCCGGTTATCACCTGCTCGGTTTGCAAAGTTATTTCACCGCCGGGCCCAAGGAAGTACGCGCCTGGACCATCCGCCAGGGCACCACGGCGCCCGGTGCTGCTGCCGTTATCCATACCGATTTCGAACGTGGTTTTATCCGCGCCGAAGTCATCGCGTATGAAGATTTCATCGCCTGCGGTGGCGAGACCAAGGCCAAAGAAACTGGCAAGCTGCGGGTCGAAGGTAAAGAGTATGTGGTGGTCGATGGCGACGTGATGCATTTCAGGTTCAACGTGTGAACAATCCTGGACTTCGACCAACCGCAGCGGCCAGGAACGGACCCATTAACCTAAAACACTTAATTTAGTTACGCCTCAGTTGCAGCCATGCACTCTGGTTTATCGTTCTTCGGCGCGTTGACCAAGGTCGAGACCGAGTAGTGATGGAAACCCGCCACAACCGCCGCTGACAGCATCTGCGTCGCCGTGGTGCCGCTGATCATCGCGCGGTCCAGCCACGCGTCGTAGCACGTTGCAGGAAGAATGACGGGCATGCGGTCGTGTACAACCTGCAGCTCCGGGCAGGCTTCGCGGGTCAGGATGGTGAAGGTCTCAAGCCAATCAGCATCGGGCTGATCCTTAGGGAAGGTCTGAATAAGTAGCGTATTTCAGCATTGATGTCGTCCGTTATACCGAAATGAATTGAAAACGCGCGGAAACGCGTCGTTTATCGCGCTTCGTTGGGTTGTTTCCAACCAACGAAGCGCAATTCGGACGGA
>JANOXY010000611.1:0-1870 GCA_031418675.1 Pseudomonadota bacterium | reverse complement strand
AGCAGCCGAAGATGGCGTGGTGTTTCTCGACGAAATCGGTGAACTGCCGCTCGAACTGCAAGCCAAGTTACTGGCCGTGCTGGAGCGGCGCACACTGCGCCGCATCGGCAGCAGCCAGGAGCACCGCACCCGGGCGTGGTTCATCGCCGCCACCAATCGACCGGTTGATGACATGGTTGCCGTTGGTGCCCTGCGTGCTGATCTGTATTTTCGCCTCAAAGTGCTCACGCTTGAACTGCCACCCTTGCGTAGCCGCGTCGATGACATCAACTTGCTGGCGGAACACTTTCTCGCCGAGAGCGCGCGCCGTTACGGCGTCACGGGCACGCACTTTTCGCCGCGCGCTGTGCGAGCTCTACACGCCTACGATTGGCCGGGTAATGTGCGTGAGTTAAGCCATGTTATCGAGCGCGCGGTATTGCTCTGCGGCGGTGGGGTGATCGACGATGCGGCCCTGGCTCTGGCCGACAGCACGGTTGAGTTGTCAGAAGTGCCCGGCCTCGCGTTGCAGGACATGACGCTGGAAGACCTGGAAAAGACCATGCTGGCACGTGCGCTCAAGGGCAGTGGCGGTAATGTTTCGGAAGCGGCCCGGCGACTCGGCATTACGCGCATGGCGATGCGCTATCGCATGGACAAATATGGGTTGGGGGGCGATGAGGGCTGATGATCAAGCTGACACTGTCAGCACAGCGTTCCCGGCTGCGGGCTCGTGCATCAATGCAGCTTCAGTCGCGGGCGGCTGGCACGGGTGAGTAAATCAGCAACGGTGGACAGTGCGGTACGTAACCAGCCCTGCACCGCGACCTGATGCATTTTGTACAGAGACAGATAGGCCCAGCGTGCCAGCCAGCCTTCCAGCGGCAGGCTTGTTGGGTGGCGCCGAAACAGATTCCCCATCAGATTGCCGACGGCGCTATAACGACTGAGATTGATCAGCGAGCCGAAATCCCGATAAACATAAGTCGGTAAGGCTAATCCGCGACGCCGGCATTCGATTGAACGGGCGAGTAAGTTGGCCTGCTGGTGGGCGGCTTGGGCGCGCGGCGGCACGAGATGGGTTGTGTCCTGTGGACAGGCCGCGCAGTCGCCCAGGGCGAAGATATCGTCGTCCAGTGTAGTTTGCAGCGTTGCGCGCACGCAGAGTTGGTTGGCGCGATTTACTTCCAGACCACCGAGGCCCTTGAGCACCGCGGGGCCGCGAATGCCGGCCGCCCACACTTTGATTTCTGCAGGGATGAACTTGCCACTCGCGGTCGTCAGCCCATCGGCGCTGGCGCAGGTGATGGGATCGCCGGTGTGCACGATCACGCCGATACGCTGGAGTATTGTCTGGGTCGAGGTCGCGATAGGCGCCGGCAGGTTGGGCAGGATGCGCTCCGAGGCCTCGACCAGGTGAATGCGGATGTCTTTAGCAACATCGATATGATTGAGCCCGAATCCGACCAGGGTATGGAGCGAATGATGGAGTTCCGCAGCGAGCTCCACCCCGGTGGCACCGGCGCCGGCGATCGCCACGTGTAACTGACCGGCATGCACCGGGGCGCTTTGTGCATCGGCTGCATAACAGGCCCGCACCAGATGCTGGTGAAAGGCATCGGCCTGTTCGCGCGAATCGAGGAACAGACAGTGCTCGGCCACACCCTGGATACCAAAGTCATTGGTCACGCTACCGACAGCGAGCACCAGATAGGTGTAGGGTAGCTGGCGTTGCGGAATGTATTCATGACCGTCAGCATCAAGCGAGGCGGCGATGGTGATGGTCTTTGCGGCGCGATCCAACGCCAGCAGAGCGCCGAGGCGAAATTCGAAATGATGCCAGTGCGCCTGGGCCAGGTAGCTCAATTCCAACACCGATGAATTGAGTTAC
>JANOXY010000610.1:0-15067 GCA_031418675.1 Pseudomonadota bacterium | reverse complement strand
CCGGTCTTGTGCGACAGCGGACTCTGGCGCCCGAAGGCAGAAATGGAGGCCATCAGAATGCTGGGCTTGATGGCCTTGAACGAGGCATAGTCCCAGTGGCGCTTTTCCATCACACCAGGACCAAAATTCTCGACGACCACGTCAACCTTCGATACCAGGTCGCGCACGATGACGTCCGTGTCAGGATGATCCATATCCAGACAGATGCTGCGCTTGCCGAGATTTTGTTGCACAAAGTAGCCGCTGCG
The DNA here is from genome assembly GCA_031418675.1 of Pseudomonadota bacterium. Lineage (GTDB taxonomy): Bacteria > Pseudomonadota > Gammaproteobacteria > JADJYF01. Next base: position 14,819 of record JANOXY010000610.1, on the reverse strand, counting down.
GCCATTTTTGACCGCCGGCAGGCCGCGCGAGGGATCGCCGCCCGGCGCTCGTTCGACCTTGATGATCTCTGCACCCATCTCGGCCATCAAGCGTGTCACGGTCGGGCCCGCCAGATATTGGGTGAAATCAAGTACCCGTATGCCTTCCAGGATCATGAACAAATCCCCTTGTGATGAACGACGTGTGTTGGCGCGCGCCTCAGATAGCGCTAGCGTGCCGGCGCCGCGGTAAGCCAGATATTTTGCAAAGATTATCAACCGCGAAGCGGCGCGTGGGCTGCTCGGACTGGATCATCAAGTGATTCCTCGTTTTGATCCCGCTATGTGAACCGGATACTTAGTCGAACACGTAGGGCTGAAGGGACTCTTGGGCTGCAACGCGGCGTTGGTGCCAACGCTCGCCACCGCCGTAGTAGGCCAGACTGCCCGGTTCCGCGCCGCCCTCGCCGTTATAGTAAGAAACACAATCACGCAGCGGTTGACTGACGATATCCATTTCGCGGCAATGCTGTGCGTACTCGTTCTCGGCTTCTTCCGTAATGTCGACCGTTCGCGCAGCACGCGCCGCTACCGTTTTGAGCATCCACACCACATAGTTGGCGTGCATCTCACTGACGCGTGTGAAGTTGAACTGACCCCCGCCACCTTGTGGGCCGGACATGATGAAGAGATTGGGGAAGCCGCTGCTCTGCATGCCGAGCAGGGTCTTGGTGCCATGCTGCTGCCACTTTTGCTGCAAGGTCTGGCCGTGGCGGCCGGTGATCATGTTGAACGTCGACGTTGCCATCCACTGACAACCGGTCGCGTAAATGAGTACGTCAAGTGGATATTCAGTACCGTCATGCACCACACCGCGCTGATTGATGCTGCTGACACCCAGAGGCGCCGTATCGACCAGATGCACATGGGGCAGGTTGAAGGTCGGTAGATATTCGTCATGGAAGGTCGGGCGCTTGCAGCCGTAGGGGTAGTAGGGCTTGAGCGCCGCTGCGGTTATCGGATCTTTGACGATGGCATCAACCCGCGCCCGCATCTGCTCCATGATGCGAAAGTTTGTATTAAGCTGACGTCGGATCAGCTCCTCGGGCGCCAGCGGCTGCTCATGCTTTTTTTGCACCTTGAAGTGATCGACCTTGCCAGACAGGAAGTCGTCATTGGCCTTCAACGCGGTGCGCCCTGCCGAAATCAAGGCCAGACGTTCGCGGCGTGCTACGGCCCAGCCGGGTTCGTGTGCCCACGCCTTGATTTCATCCTCGGTGGTGGCGCGTTGGTCGCGCACGTCGATGGACGAGGGCGTGCGTTGGAACACATAGAGGGCTTTCACCACTTTGGCGATTTCCGGCACCACCTGTACTGCGGTCGCACCGGTGCCGATGATGCCGACGCGTTTGCCGCTGAGGTCGATGTTGTAGTTCCAACGTGAGGTGTGAAAGGACTCACCTTGGAAGCTCTCCATGCCGGTGATGCGCGCCAGTTTGGGCGTGGTCAAGATGCCATTGGCGAGTACTATAAAGCGCGCGCGCATCGTATCGCCGCGATCGGTTTTTACCGTCCAGCGGCCGCTGGCTTCGTCCCACACCGTCTGCTCCACCGTGGTGTGAAATAAACAGCGCTCGTAGAAACCGTACTTCTCCGCCATGTTCTGCGAGTATTCGAGGATCTCGAATCCCGAAGCGAATTTCATGGTCGGCACGTAACCCATCTCTTCCAGCAGCGGCAGATAGCTATAGGATTCCACGTCGCAAGCGATGCCCGGATAACGATTCCAATACCAGGTACCGCCGACGTCGCCGCCTTTTTCACAGAAGCGCACGTCAGTGAAGCCGGCTTCACGCAGGCGATACCACAGCAGTAGCGCACCGAAGCCCGCACCAACGACCAGAATTTCACACTCATCGTGCAGCGCTTCCCGCGCAATGGGCGCTTCGGAGTAGACGTCGTCAAGGTATTTGGCAAACTCGCCTTCCATGGCCATGTAGTTGGCAGCGCCCAGGCGCGCTTCTTTGAACGCGCGATATCTGGCCTGCTCTGCAGCGTTGAAAACAGCGCCCGGCGGGGGTTCAGGCAAGGTCGTCAACGCGCTATCAGTGACGATTGAGTAGCCTTTGCCAGCAATCTTTTCACTGGCCTTGGCTGCGCGCGTGCGAAATATTTTGCGGCCTGTGCCGGCTTCGATTTGAACGGCCTGAGACATAGCTTCACATCCTTGCGGTGCGCAGGAGGGACGGGAACAAAATACTGTCGAGGACCGTAACGAGCGGCGCTGGCGCGGTCAAGGGTGGCGATGTGATCGTTTTGCGCCGTCGGCGGCGCAATTCGCCAAGTGTTGATAATGAATTGCCGTATAGCGCATGCACAACTTGCGCTTGGCTAAGCGCGGCCTGGGGATATGCACTCGATCGATAGTGGCGCCGGATGTCCAGCGGTTGCGGTGCGATCGTGGGGTTATGCCGATAGCTGCGTGAATCGTTCGATAATTCACCACCACCGCCCGGGACTGTGAGCTCGATTCGATTCTGCTGGAGGTCGCGGATTATTGGCAGTGAACGCAAGTGGCTTGAAGCCGATTCATTCCAACAACTGATCGAGCGATCGAAGTCGCGCAGGGTCAGCCTCGAACCCTGACGGTACACACCACGCGCGCGCCAGTTCGATAGCCGGTTCGGAGGCCGCTACCACCGCCTGTGCGATTCGTCGCCGCAATGCCGGCTCGTCGAGTTCGTCGACGCAGGCGCTAACTGCACTTAGCAGCGCGCATCTGAGTGCGTCAAGATTGGCGGTGTCACAGTCGACATCCTGCAGGGCCGTGCGCGCGGTCTCGAGAGGCGCCCTAAGCCTTGTTGACCGTTCCCCCAGCGCATGCGCTGTGGCAGTAGCCAGCTCGAGTGCGTGGGTTAGCTCTTTGCGCACGCGCCGCCGTTCGAGTGGCAGCCGATTGTGCAGCATGCGCAGCGTCACAATCGAGAGTTGCAGTTGCTCGAGCGCAACGTGATCAGTGGCATCGATGGCCGGCGCGATGACTTCACTCAAGGCTTTGATGACCACGCGCAATTGCAGATCACTATCGGGGATCATTTGAGCACCTCGGCGAGATTGTGGCGCAACTGCGCGAGGGCCAGGTGCCCGATCATCGCCAACCAGGCGACCAGCACATCCTGATGGGTCTTGCCATAGCGTGCCACACGCCAGGCGGTCGCCAACATGTGCACGGTCGTGGTGAAATCGTTGAAGATGCGAAAATAGCGCAGCCGCTCAACATCGACACACAAACCCGAGCACTGTTCGTAGCGCTCAAGAAACTCGGGCGTGGGCAGCAGTCCGGACGCGAGAAAGGTCGTACCGTCTTCGGCAAAATGGCCGAAGTGCGGTGACGAGGCCCAGGCCAGATCCTGATGCCGGTCGCCCAGCACGGCGAGTTCCCAGTCCAGCCAGGCGGTGACCTGGGCGGTGGCTTCCGAGAACAAAAAATTGCCCGCGCGGAAGTCGCCGTGCACAACCGACACATGATCGAGCGCCGGTGCATGCCCAAGCAACCAATGGGTCGCAACATTCACCAGCGGCAGATCCTCAGGCCGATCTTCTTCCCATACCCGTCGCCACCAATGCACTTGGCGCACGATACTTGTATTGCTACCGACGGTGGCGGGCTCAAAGGCGCGTAGCGCCGCCAGTCGCTCGGCAGGAACCGTGTGAATGGCGGCCAGCGCGTTGATGAACTGAGTCGCTAAGGGTGCGCGCAACCCAGGGCCAAAATTGGTGCCTACCCCCGTCACTTGCCGGGTTCTGACATCAGCCGGTTTGCTGACACCCGCGACGTAACCGTAAATGATCGCTGGGTGTGGCAGGTAAGCGGCGTCTGCATCCAACCAATAGCAGGGTGGCACTGGCACTGTGTCGGACATCAAGGCGAGCATTTCGAACTCGCGACGTCGGCTGGTTTCAACGATGGCCTCGGGTGGCTCCATGCGCAGTACCATCGGTGTCGTGCGCCGCGCGCCACCATCACCACCACACCAGTCAAGATCGAAGGCCATCTGTAATTTTGATGCGCCACCATGTAGCCAGCGTGCATTGCTGAGCGTGGCATGCGCATCGCTCTGGGATCGAATCAGAGCCTGTGTGCCTTGCGCAAGACGTGCAAGCGGAATGGCGCTGTATGCCGGTCCCGTGCGCGCGCGCATTTTGCGCGTCATGACCCGATCGATTTCGTCCTCATCCGGAAAGCGGCGACGGATTGCTGTGATGAATGCTTCGCTCGGTGCTGCGCGCTCATCGCCGCGCCCATGCGCCGGTGCCGATGATTGTTCAACCATTGCGCTATCTCCCATCGTGCTGACTCGCGCGCCATGCCGCAGCCGCTGATCCGCAGCCGCATGTAACGCGTGTTTGGCCAGGTGCTCAGGCTGCGGCAACTCACCGACTAACGGCAAGAGTCCCACCGGCGTTTATATCGACAAAGGCTGCGCCCGCATCGCAGCGACCAGATCCCCCTGTTGATCCGGCGTCGTACCATGCAGCAGGATCTGATCAATCCCGGTGTCGAGGTATTCACGCAAACGCGCTACACACTGCGCGACGCTGCCAAGGGCTGCGCCACTGCACAACCACGCGGGCGGCAGCAGGCTAACGGCCTGTGCCATCAGGCGACGCGATTCGCCGACTTCGCTGCGGCCGAATTCGAGCCGGTTCAAGCCCGACTCGGCGACGCGCAACATGGGTTCCAGATCCCAATCGTTGATCGCGACCAGCTGCGAACCAATTTCGCGATGCATGAAATAGGACACCGCGCGAGCGGCGAGAATGTCCGCGCGTTGTTCATCGCTGAGGGTGTCGGGCGCCGTAACGATGGTCGCGTATATGGTTACCGCGCGCGGATCGCGACCGGCATGGGTGGCGGCTTCACGCACGATGCGCACCGAGCGGGCTACGCCGGCAGTCGTAAGGAAGGGGTGCAGGACGACACCGTCGAAATGGGCGCCGCCCAGCGCAAGGGTTTTGGGCCCGATCGCACCGAGCACGATCGGCGGCGGTTGCGCGCAAGCTTGGGCCAGCTGCATTTGCGGATAATCACCGGCAGGACCGCGGTAGGAAACCGTTTCAGCCGCCCATAGTCGCCGCAATATATCGACATAATCGGCCATGCCAGCATTAGTCAACACCGGGATGCCGAGCTTGCGCAATAGCGCGGGCATCGCGCGGCCGAAGCCGAGCACGAAGCGCCCGCCGCTCAGGGTTTGTAAGGTCGCGGCCATACCCGCCTGCACGAGGGGATGACGCGTGCCAAAATGGGTCATGCCCGCCGTCAAGTGCACGCGCTGCGTGGCCTGGCTTAATGCACCCATGACGGCGCCGAGTTCCTTGGTGTCCCATCGTTCGGACAAAAAAATTCCATTCAGGCCGAGCCTTTCGCCGGCTTGGGCTTGGGCGATGCCAACGCGTGCATCCGCCGCCCGTCCGGGCAGAATGTAGGAATGCAGAACATCGGCCATGGTTCGCGACATAGATATCCGCTCCTGCCGGGCTGGTTCGTATCAGCGCTGGGAGACACCGCCCGCAGCCGCGGGGATATCGCGTCCTTTATCCAATCTGCAAGGCATCGATGCGTCACCTACCACTAGCAAGGTGACCCTGCCGAGGTATTGCTCCGTGCGGTCGAAGCCAGGCGCGAAGATGAGCTGCCACGCAAGGCTCGTTAAGCGCGCGGATCCGAGGGAATGACCCGCTCCGTGAAATAGTAACGTGCACCCAGCATGTCGAGGGGATCGATCGCAATGGTGGATGCAGGCGCGTGCTCCAGCACACGCAGACCAAGTCCACGAAGATAGTCGCGCGCCTGGCTTAGGTTTTTGACCTTGAACGTGACCGAATGGATGTGGGGCCCTTTGGCATCGATGAAGTGCGCGATGTCGCTGGCATTATTGCGACTGCATCGAACTTCGATAACGTGGTCAGCGATCGCGACATAGGCGCTTTCTTCGTCCCCCGCTGCGTTCAGTCCCCGGTGGATCACCGCCGCACCCGTCAATGCCTGCAGCAGACCGACCGCAGCATCGATGTCGCGCACGGCATAGGTCACGGCGTTCATCCGCTCGATACCCAGCGGATGTTTGTCGCGCCATCGCTCGGCCCAGCCAGGCTCGAGACGCGGATCGTCAGGGATTGTCTCGGCGGCGATTTCCAGCATCATGCCGTGCGCCTGTTTGGGATGGACAAAAAACGCGTAGCGTTTCGGTCCGGCAACGTAGACCAACGTGTAGCCTAGCGACTCACAGAAGCGGATCGCGTCGGGGATCGTATCTTTGACCAGCCAGCCGAAATTGCAGATGCCCTCGCCTGTGCGCCGAATATAGCGAGCGCCGTTTGAGGTCGGAGTGAGGGCGGCCACGTCGCGCGGCGCAAAGAGTTCGATATAAGCATCGGCAACGCTGGCGAACGAAGCGTCGCGATTTTCACCCTCGTGAAATCCGTCAAACTGAATAGGTGCTTGGAAAACACGCTTGTAAAGGCTGGTCACGGTTTCGAGATTCTTGACCATGTGGGTAACGTGATAAGCACCGCGAACTGTCAACATGGCGATGTCTTCCGTGGGGAGGCCAGACTTAGCTTAGTGCCAACGACATGCTTTGTCAGTTCCCCTTGAGACTTACCTGGTGTGTGTACTTTCGGGCGCCTCTTAGCTTGGCTTGTCCTGGTTGCGCACTGCAAAGATCAACGGCCAACGTGGAGGCTTCGAAGAAACTACGATAGCGGCAATTGTGCGCCGAGCGCTTATCGTCTGAAGGCATCGACGCTGATGGTCCAAGAACACTACACCGTGTACGCGCAATTTGGTGCCCGCACAGCTTGCAGCTCGACTGCCCGTAGCGCGAACGTCGGGGCTTGCAGTTCTGCTGCGCGCTGCTATCCATCCAAACTGGCGGTACAGCGCGCAAGTCACGAAATATGCGACGCCCATGCCGCGCCATGGGCCCGACAGTTTGTGCCACGTTCTCGCAGCGTAATTAACCGATGATCCATTTGGCGTGCTTTTTCCAAACGGACCAATGTCCCATCGACACCAAACCTTGGCCAGCGTGAGCCTCGAAGGCACAGCGGTTTTCAGCCTCAAACAATGATCTGACGTTGTCCTTATGGGGTGTCGACGAAGCCTGCGACCTGTGCGCCGATGGCTGCGTGTAGACTCACGTTTCCGATGAATTGCGGCTATCAGCTACACTGTCGCCGCTCCCGGTGGGGCGGCTGGCGCAGGCAGCGCCAGCCACCCGCAACGTCAACCTGCATCACGCAAGGGGAACCCGATGCCGCGCTTACGCTTTGGGGTCGCATTCGATTTTCGCAATCCACCCGGCAGCGCCATCAGCCTGCCGCAGGTATACAAGGAATGTCTCACGCAGATTCGTACGCTCGACGAGCTCGGCTACGACAGCGTGTGGGTGACCGAACATCATTTTGTCGAAGACGGCTACGTGCCCTCCTTCGTCGCCGTGGCGGGTGCGATCGCAGCCATTACCGAACGCGTCTCCATTTCATCCAACGTATTGCTGATGCCATTCCATCACCCGGTGCGGCTGGCCGAGGACCTCGCGGTACTCGATAACCTCAGCAACGGACGCATGATGCTCGGTGTCGGACTCGGTTATGCGCATCACGAATTCCGTGCCTTCGGCGTCGAGCGGCGCCACCGAGTGTCCCTCACCGAGGAAGGCATTCAGATCCTGCGCCGAGCATGGAACGAGGACCGCTTCAGCTTCGCGGGCAAACGTTACAGCTTCGATGACGTCGCCGTGCGGTAGCGGCCGGTACAGACCGGCGGGCCACCGCTGTGGATCGCGGCGATGAGCGAAGCGGGCGCGCGCCGCGCAGCGCGGCTCGGCGCCCACCTGCTACCCCAGGGACGGCGGAAGATCGTGCTCGATCCGTGGCGTGAAGAACTCGCCGCACGCGGTGGCAGGATCGAGGACTATCGGGTCGGCATCCTGCGCCCCTTCATCGTGACCGACAATGCCAAGTCGGTCGCCGCGCAGGTCAACAAGGGCGAACGTTATCGGCTCGAAATCTATGCAAAATGGCTGGGCGAAGCCGGCGATCAGGAGATCCTGCACAGCGAACCGGCGCCCGACGCAATTCCTCAGAACCTCATCATCGGCGGCCCGCAGGAAGTCGGCGATCAGATCGAGACTTTTGCTGCCCGCTTCGGTATCACCGACCTCATCACCTGGGGCTCGTCACCGGGCGTGCCGGCTTCGATATTCAGCGAGAGTCTCGCGCGCTTCGCGCAAGAGGTCATGCCGCGCTTTCGCTAGCGGCTGACAGATTAACGGCGATGGCCAGCGCACACTCGGCGCGCGCTGGGATGTTCCGCACGGGCGGCCGGCTTGTTTGGCAACACACACTTCGCTACAACGCCGCCGCGATGACCATGCTAGGATTCGCTACACACCTCGATTGCGCAGCAGACGTCCCACGATATTCGCGAGTTGTAACAGGCATCACGATGGTAAGCGCAGGCAGCCATTTGAGCGGCGAGCTCCCTGGCGTCAATTTCTACAGCCCGATCGGCGTTGTAAGTGGACTAGGTACGGCTGGGCGCGGTTATCTGGCCGCACTGCGGGCGGCTAAGATCCCTTTGTCGCTAGTACCGGTTCACGAACTGTTTTCTCATCAGACGGGCGTCGCGAACATCGAACGCCGGCAGCGGCCGCGTCATCGGATTTCGCTCGTGCATGTCAACGCAGACTCCGTCCACCGTTTTCTGCATTTTCACGCGCGGACCTTCGCGCGTTCGCAATACAAAATAGGAATCTGGGTCTGGGAGCTGCCGGCGCTACGCGACGAGTACTGGAACGAGCTGCAGCACTTCGATGAGATCTGGGTGCCGTCGACGTTTTGCCAACGGGCCGTACAGGCCCTCACCGCCAAGCCGGTGATTCTCATGCCACACGTAGTGCCGACCATCGAAGCGCCAAAACCCGGAATGCGCGAAGAGTTAAATATCGAAAGCGATGAGTTTGTGTTTCTCTATGTATTCGACGCAGCCAGCCTCATCGCACGAAAAAATCCACACTGTCTGGTGGAGGCTTTCGAAGCGACATTCGCCAGCAGCGACCGCGTTCGTCTGCTACTGAAAGTCTCAAATGCCGATGCCGACCCCGAGTTTTCTCGATACCTGGATGCATTGTTAGCGCGCAATTCCCGTTGTCTGGTGCTGCGGCAGACGCTGGAACCCCAAGAGATTTCTGGTCTGATCAGCGCCTGCGATTGTTACGTCTCGCCCCACCGCACCGAGGGCTTCGGACTGACTGTGGCTGAAGCCATGGCACTTGGCGCCCCCGTGATCGCAACGGACTACGGCGGCACAGCGGACTTCTTGGACGCGGAGGTTGGCTTTCCGCTGAACTACCGTCTGGTCGAAATTGACCAAGACCACGGGCCCTACGCCAAGGGTGCCATATGGTCAGAACCGTCACGCGAACACTTAAGCACCTTATTGCGTACCGTCGTCGCCAATCCCGGCAGCGCTAAAACGAAAGGGCAACGCGCCCGCGCACGGATGCACGCTGACTATTCGGCGTCCGCGATAGGCCAGCGTATGGCACAACGACTTCTGGCCATCGAGCAGGCCTGACTCGCGGGCCACAAAGACGAACATGACAGAGCGCTCACCACTGCACGCCCTCGTTGCGATCACGCGCAACTTTGGCCTCAGCATAACGATGCGCGTGATCTACTCCAAAATTCGCGGCTTGTTGGTCCCGGCGTTGGCGTTACCTCGTACATCACCGCATGTAGCGAGACAGCGGGAATTGAGCGTGTTACTAAGCACCCTCGAGCAAAGTGCTGCGACACTAAACACCACGATTGAGGCCATCGTCGGACACCGCAGCTCGAATTGGGAGCTCTGCATCTGCGAGCGCACGCCGACGACGCCCGAGATGGCGCGCGTGCTCGATCGCTGGCGCGGCAGCCAGCCATGGATTCGCATCATCACTAGCAATGAACGGATCAACCCAGCGACGGCTGCTCAATGGACAGTGGAGCAGGCCAGCGGCGAATTTGTCGCGTTGGTGGCAGCGAACTACTCGGCGAATGCCGATGTGATCGAGAAGCTTCTCACTTATTTGCGCAATGACACGGAAATAGGCGTCGCCTTGATAGTCAGTGCAGATAACGCTTGCGATGCTTCATCGCCCCTTGCCATGGCGGCTGAATGTCGCTTGTTGGTACAGAAAAAAGCGGCCTATTTGGCCGCCTTCCCCCAACAACTGCAACTTGGCGCATTCGCCGTCGCCAGCGTGCTGCACGAGGCCGGTGTGGCCAGCGTGCACATTGTGGACACGACATAGTCCGCGGTTCTATCTGCAATCGACGTGGCCTGGTGCAATTCGTTGCACTTGTGCAACTAAGCTCTGCGAGCGCTTGGGGTGACTCGCGATTGCAAACGATCCCGGTATCAGGTCACGCACCTGCCCATCGGCTTCATGCAGCGCGAGTGGAACGGACCTTGGCGTGATTTGGCTTTCTGAGTGTCTCGTCGAGCGATTTTGCCGGGATTTATTTTTCTCTGAAGTGAAACCCGAATGCCCCACGACTGGCCGTTAGTCAGGAAAGTCGAACGTCGGATCGCACTTCGTTCGGACGATCTCACCGGCGAACAGTTACTGGCTAGGCGGACGCAAGATTTCAGTGAGATCGGCACGTGAGAATTGCGCAGTCCATGCCAGGCCCGCCATTGTCAGCGCTGCAAACAGTGCAATGGATACCGGACCTGACAGTGCGCTTCCTATGGTCTGCAGCGCAAAGCCGACCGTTACGCTAATGATGAGTGGACGGCCGGCAAAATCAAGCCAGCGCATCGCTGCCAGGTTGCGCGAAATAGCAACATAGCGGCTGACGCTCGAAGCCAGCACACCGGCGAGCTTCGCGATCGCTGCACCGGTGCCGCCCAGGGCGGGTATCGCGACCAGGTTAAAAACAACATTCAGTGCTGGGTTGATCGCGAACAGGCGTACATCGAGATTCTCCTGCCGTGCAGACTTCAGAACTACGCCCATCAAAACATCGGCGACTTCAATCAGGTAATAGATCATCAGGATACGTAGCGGCAGTACTGCTTCGTCGAAGGCCGGCCCAAAAAGCATCGCGACCAGAACGTCGGCGTAGAACACAGCGCCGACACCGAGTGGCATCGCAGCAGCAAAAATGGCATGAAACGCTTTTTCGAACAACACCAACCGATGACGATTCTGCTGCGCGAACGCGTAGGCCACACGCGGCATCACGAGCTGCGCGCACAAGCTCGGCATGATCAACGCCACGTCCAGAATCTTAGCCGCGGCAGCATAGTGCCCGACCTCACTCATGGTCGCCCAAAAAGACAACATGATGGTGTTGACGCGCAACGCCAGCATGCCGAGCCCGTTGCTTACGCCAAAAGCCAGAATCGGCCTCAGGAGCGTCTTGCAAAACGTCCAGTCAAAGCGCTGTCGCAGAGATAAGGCATGGCGATTGAACCAGAATAGAGAAAGCACGGAAGAGACTGCTTTTGCGCCGCAGACCGTAGCAACGAGGGGCACTACGCCCGCGTCGGTCAACAGCAACCAAGTGCTGAATCCCATGATGATCAGAGATTCGACAAACGCGATGCAGAAAATGAACCCCACTTGACGCCGCGCCAGGAAGCCGGCGCGACACAAATAGTTGATCATCATAGGTATGAGAGCGAGCGTTCCAACGCGTAGTGCGGCTTTGACGTGTTCGGGATAGTCGAGCACGACGCTGACCACCAACATTATCGCCATGGCAACGGCTGAGGTCAGGAAGCCAATGATCAGTCCATGGTAAGCATAGCGGTCCCCACCACTGCTGCGAATGCCGGTCTCACGCAAGATGAACTCGGGAATGCCAAAGCCGGCGATACCCTGGAACAAGAGAATCCACGCAAGCACGAGGGAGTACTCGCCGAACAATTCTGGTCCGGCGAGCCGCGAAACTAAAATGAACAGAACGCCGCCCGTCACCAGTTGCAGGAACACCTCACCTAGGACGAGTAACAATTTACGCACGACAGAACTGCTATGCGTTGGCGCGTGCAGCGACGGAACTGGTATTGGTTCGGGTCAGCGCAAACACTATCCCGCTATAGAGCCACAATAGATTCATGACCCCATCCTCATGCAGGGGGTCGTAGATTGCATTGACAACGACGCCTGCGAAAGCCACTAGGATCACGTTGCCTATAAACCGCAACTCATGATCGGCGTCGGAATTTGCCAGGCGCCAGGCGCGAGCGATGACGCAACCAAAAAAAGCGAAGTACAACATGCCGCCGACGAGTCCAACTTCGGACGTCAGGCTGAGATACAGATTATGCGTCGGCTCCAGGTAGAACTGCGTGTCTGGATCGCGCTCGTCGTAGGACACATGGACATAGCGTTCTTTCATGGCCGTGCCATTGTTGAGTCCGACGCCGAACAGCGGATTGTCCACAATCATGTCGAATGTGGCCTTGTACTGCTCAAGTCGCACTGTCACCGAATCCTTGCGCACCGTCATCTGTTCGTAGATCTTGGGCGAAGCAGCACCCAGCGCTGCCAAGCCGAACGCCACCAGTAGTAGCACTTCCATCCGGGTTAGATATCGATGGCGAATACCGAGAAAAAAGGCGGCCAGGATCTGCACCGTGGTGGTCAAATAGTACGCTCGCGTGAACGTGAGCAGCAAAGCGCCGATGCCAAAACAGGTTAGACCAAGAAACAAGATCCGGAATCGGAACATCGGATTGCGCATGCAGAGTAGGAGCGCAAAGGGAATGGTCATCATGCACAGATGGTCCGTCGATCCTGGCGACCCGAGCGTTCCAAACGAACGAACCAGGTCACCCGATTTCTCGCGGTCGACGCTGAGGTACGCTGTGATCTGATCGGCGTCCTGGCCGGTGTCGCCGAAAGTAAGTGGCGTCATCCAGCCAGTTTCGAAGCGCAGAGCGGTAACCCCCCCCTGGATGGTCAGAATCAGCACCGCCATAAAGGCCAGCAGGCGCAGATTGCGTTTGTTATCGACATTGTTGACGGCAAAGAGAAACAGCAGAAAAAACTTCAACTGTCGGGAAATCTCTACGATCCCCAAGTAGGGAGAGGGAGCGTCAATCAGTGAGATCAGGCAGAAAGCGAAGAACCCGATAATGAGCCAGCCAGCGCGTGGGAAATACCAACGCTGTCCCTTGAGCAACGCTTCCACGTACCAGTAGAACAGCAGCACTGCCAGGATCAGGTCAGTCGCGCGAACTTCGAACGTAAAATGCCACAAAGTGTAGTCGACGCCCAGCTTCTCGATAACAGCGAGTCCGTCGTTTAGGTTTTTCTGGATCTCGAACTGCAACAGGAATAGGAAGACACCGAACCAGTACAAACGCTTATCGCGGATCACGAATGTCGGAATCACGAGCAGCAGGGCGACTATCGGTAACATGACCAATAGCGGCTTGGTGGCATAGAGCACCAGCGCTGTCAGCGCTCCCATGCCACCGCCGAGTACAAAAGACAGGACTAGCAGAATCACGCCGCGGGGGAAGCGCCGCAGAAAGTGATTCAGCGAGTTGGTTAGACTCACGACTTGGGGCGGCGAGGTTGCGGGGTTCATCGCTATCCCAAAGGTTCTATCTGTGGTGTCAGCTCAGCGTCGTTCGGGCTTCAGCACGCCGTTGGCGGCGGGCCCACAGGCTGCGCCGCAACTCGCCGACCTGCTGCAGAACGAGGGATACGACAAAACGCACCGTGACGCCCGCCAGCACTACCCAAGTCAGGGGGTGCCACCAGGATTTCATGGCGTGGCGGCGGAAAAAAATCCAGGTACCACGGTGGAACTCGATGACCGCTTTCAGCCGTCGGCGCGGGTTGTACAGTGTGCCGCCTTTGTGATCCAGATGGATGACGACAGCATCCGGCAGGTAGTACACGTCCCACCCGGCCTTCCAGATACGCGCGCAGTAATCCGCATCGACGTGATAGGACAGGCGCGGATCGAGATATCCGACCTGACGGACAATCGCACTGGGCATAAGCCACGACGCACTGGAGACATAGCCCGCAGTGAAGGGTTTGCTCATATCCGCACTGAGATGCAGTAGCTCGGCGCGCGAATACCGATTGTTCGGAAACAGCTTGAATAGCGGTGAACGGGCGCCCCAGATGGCCGAAGCGAAATTCGGCAGGGACTTGACCGAAGCCTGGACCGAACCGTCTTCGTTGAGCAGCTTGCTGCCAACACAGCCGACGCGTGGATTTGCCTCAAGAAACTCGACCAGCTTATCCAGCGCGTTGGCCAGCATCAGAGTGTCACTATTCAAGAGATACAGATACTTGCCGCGCGCCACATCGAACATGCGGTTATTGGAGGTTGCGTAGTGAAAATTGCGTTCGTTGCGATAAGCCCGAACGTCAGGGAAGCAGCTCTGAACCATCTCGAAGCTGCCATCGTGGGAGTGATCATCGACGACCAGGATTTCGAATGGATAGCGACAGGGGTGCTGGCAGATCGATTCCAGGCAGTTGCGTAACAATTCTCGCCCGTTGTAGTTGGCAATGATGATCGATACCAACGGCGCGCCCGACGTTTCAGCCAAACTCATAACAAATCTCCAACGTCTGGCGCGCCGCACTGGCCCAGGAATACCGTTTTACTTGTTCCAGCCCGCTGCTCACCATGGTCGCCCGCAGGTTGGCGTTCTCAACGACCTCGCGCACGCAGCGGGCCATGTCGTCGAGATCATAGGGATCGAATTCCGCAGCGGCTCCGCCGGCGATTTCGGGCATAGTCGAATT
>JANOXY010000609.1:0-1792 GCA_031418675.1 Pseudomonadota bacterium | reverse complement strand
TCTTGCCGTCGATCCAGGAATAGGTATTGCGGAACCAGCCAAACAGGCCGTGTTTGGGTTCCATCACATGCAAACGGATCCACATGCGCGCGACCTCGATGAGACTGGTTTCATCGCGCGCATATTCTTCCTGCCAGGCGGGCGGCACATTGGTCAAATCGCGCAGCGCCGCCGGCCACATGCGTTTCTGCCAGATCTTTTCGGCGTCGGCATTGAAGTACCAGGTCGCGCGTTTGTATTTGAACCAGCGTACGTCGGTGATCTCTTCGAAGCCGTAGAGCTTGGCAAAATAAGTCCAGTTGATCTCGCACTCCCAGGCGCGCAGGGAGGAAAACAGCGGCGTGATGCCACCGGTCAGGAACTGCTCGCACCAGGTGTGGGTCCAGACGGTGTTTTGATCTTCCGGTGCGGTATGCCAGGCATCGACGTCTTCGTCCCAGGTGAACTCAACGCCGGTGATGGGCCGCGACTGCAGTAAATACAATTCGCCGCCGGCCAGCGCCCACTCGATGTCCTGGGGCAGCCCGCCGTAGAACGCCATCACATCGCGGCCAAGCTCAGCCAGGGCCACGGCCTTGCTCAGTGACAGCGACAGCGCTTCGCGCAGGCTGTGGGGCACGTCGATCCGCACCGTGCCGGAGCCGCCCGGCGCGCGAATGATCTGCACTTCTTTGTCGCCTATGGTCGATTGTTTGACGTCCAGCGTGTCCATGGACAGCACGTACTCGTCCGGGGTCAGGATGCCGGACACCACCCCTTCGCCCAAGCCCCAGCTTGCATTGATGACAATTTCATCGGTGCGGGCCGTCAGCGGGTTGCCGGTGAACATCACCCCCGCAACTTCCGCCGCCACCATCTGCTGCACGATCACGGCGATGTGCGCCGACGCGTGATCAAAACCGCCGCGCTGGCGGTAAGCCGTGGCGCGTGCCGTCCACATCGAGGCCCAGCAGCGACGGATGGCATCGATGACATTGGCCTCGCCTTGCACATCGAGATAGGTGTCGTGCAAGCCAGCGAAGGAGGCTTCGGCCAGATCTTCTGCGGTGCCCGAGGAGCGTACGGCGACAAATGTATTGGTGCCGAGCGCGGCATACTGTTGGGCGATGTCGGCGGACAGCCCGTCCGGCAAGGGCAATGATTCGATCAAGCTGCGAATACGTTGTGTGACTTCTTCCAGTGCCACCGCCTGAGCAAAATCGAGCCCGCTCAAGAGCGTTTGAATCTGCGCATCGAGATTATGGGCGGCAAAAAACGCCGCCTGGGCATCGGTCGAAACGGTGAAACCCGTGGGCACACGAAAGCCCGCCTGCGTCAGCCGACCCAGACTGGCGGCCTTGCCACCGACCTGGGCCACGTCAACTGCACGCGCATCGTCAAACAAGATCATCATGGTCATGGGTTCCCTCGTGTTGGTAGCTTTGTGTTTCGACGGTGACGTATTCGAGCTGGGCGGCACGCGGGCATTTTCCCTATGCGGAAATGGCATTCCGGCGCCTGAAGCGGGTATCGATCAGATTGCGTCGCGAGCGAGTATAGAAGCTGCCCTTTGGTGATCCATACCTCATCTCCGTACCATCGAAAGGGTAGGGCTCTGAGGCTTTTGACAGGCGTAGCCTAGGCTCAGAACTTCATCCGATGCGCCGCTTACGCTCGGGCAGGGTTCACGGCATCACCCCGCGCCGAACCACGAGCGCAGGCGCAAGTCGCGCGTTGGCGAACCGGTTAAACTCTGCCAGATGCTCTGCTGCCAAGAGGTGTTTGTGATGGATGAAGTCGCCCGTAGTCTGAA
>JANOXY010000608.1:0-4758 GCA_031418675.1 Pseudomonadota bacterium | reverse complement strand
AGCGCGGTCGGCATGGGCCTGCACGTATTCCAAGGTGGCTTCCTCGGTGTGACGGCCATCATGGCCGCGTCCGCTATCCTCTGTCCGATTGCAATGTGGGGTTGCCTGCAGGCGTGGCGCGGCGGCGATCGTATCGCCGGTTATCTGTTGTTGGGCTGGTTGGCCTTCATGCTCGGCATGAGTCTTACCCTGCTCGATATGAGCGGTGTCCTGCCCTCGTCATGGTGGACAGTGAATGGCATTTATTTTGGGTCGCTCGGTGAGTTTGTTGCATTGGCAGTAGGCTTGTCGGAACGTTTGTGGACCACACAGCGTGCCCGCGAGGCGCAGATCGCAGCCGTTAACGCCGACCTTGCTGAGCTCAACAGCAATCTCGAATCCATGGTCCAGACCCGAACGCATCAACTCGAAGCGCGTAATCGCGAGCTCTCGGAACTCGCAGTACGCGATAGCCTCACCGGTTTGTATAACCACAGCACCTCCATCGAGCTGCTGGAGCAGTTGCTGAGCCAGAGTCAACGCTACGAATTTCCGATCGCAACCGTGATGCTGGACATCGACAATTTCAAACAGCTCAACGACAGCTTCGGCCATCAACTCGGCGATCATGTGCTGGAGGAAGTCTCACAAACCCTGGCCGATTCAGTGCGTGGTTCCGATGTCGTGGGGCGTTACGGTGGTGAAGAATTTTTGATCGTGATGCCCCATGCCGATGCCCAGGCTGCGCGCGAATACGGCGAGCGCGTGCTGGCCTTGATCCGCGAGATTCACATTGAAGACAACCATATCAGCGCCAGCATCGGCATCTCGGTTTTCCACCCGCGTGGTCATCGGGCCTCGGCCCAGGACGTGATCCGGCGCGCCGACGAAGCTTTGTATCGGTCCAAGCGCGACGGGCGGGACCGTCTCACGGTCGATAGTATGAGTTTGGTGGTAAGCAGGGATGGAGACCGCCGCTATGACAAGCCACCACCGCGTAGTTAAGGTCCCAGCTTGACCGCGCGTCATGCAAGCGTGCGGCGGCATGATGCTTTGCGCTTGACACTGGGTTGCCCGCCCGCCAGTATCGCGCGCCTCGTGAACGCACCTGTCAACATCATCGATTTTTTTGCCATGGCCTCGCTGGCGCGCCGTTTGCGCCGCTGCGTGCGACTGTGGCCCGCCTCACCTTAGACTTCGTTCGTTTCAGGTTCGCGGCCGCAGACTCCGGAAGGAACTGCGGCCTTTTTGTTTTTGCGCTAAAAATTGTCAGGAGCATCGCGATGCGCGTGCCAGCTGCTTACCTGGGCCTGATTGCCATCTGGTCAACCACGCCGCTTGCCATCAAGTGGAGTAGCGACGGCGTCAGTTTTTTGTTCGGCTCGGCTACACGTATGTGTCTCGGGCTGGCCTGCGTGCTGCTGGTATGTCGTTTGCGTGGCTTGCCGCTGCGCCGTGATCGCGCTGCGATCACGGCCTACGCCACCGCCGCGATCGGCATCTTCCCGGCCATGTTCTGCGCCTATTGGGGCGCGCAGTTCATTCCATCTGGATGGTTGGCGATAGTTTTCGGTCTGTCGCCGATGCTGACCGCGGTGTTGTCGTGCCTGTTATTACCGGGCCATACCATGACCGGCATGCGCGTGCTTGCGCAGTTGTGCGGTGTGGCGGGCTTGGCAGTGGTCTTCCACAGCGGCTTCGCCAGCGGTGCACAAGCGGTCTATGGCGTGGCGGCGATCCTGGTGTCTACCCTCTTTCATTGCCTGTCGTCGGTGCTGGTGAAACGGCTCAATAGCGATCTGCCGGCGATGACCCTGGTGGCAGGGGGGCTATGTCTGTCGGTGCCGGCCTATCTCGCCTGCTGGTATTTTTTCGATGGGCAGTGGCCGGCGCAGGTGTCCGACCACGCTTTAAGCGCGATCCTTTACCTTGGCTGTATAGCGACGACCGGTGGGTTCGTGATGTTCTACTTCGTGCTCAAACACCTGCAGCCCGGCCAGGTGGCACTGGTGAGCTTCATTTCGCCGCTCTCAGCGCTTGCACTCGGACACTGGTTCAATGGCGAAGCGCTCGAGCCCAAGGTGCTGATCGGAGCGGCGCTGGTATTGATGGCTTTGGCCTTGCACGAGGTGCTGCCGCCCTTGCTCGCGCGGCGGGCGTCCGTCGTTACCTAGACCGGGTGCGCAGCGTGCAGGTCAACGCGAACGAGTGGCTTGCACGTGGACACGACGCCGCTGTTGTCCAGCATCGGAATATGCCCTGCCGTAGCCATCCCATCATGGCTTGGACAAGACCGCACTGGCGGTGCTGCTGGAAGTGCAAACCAGGGCAAATTCCCCCTTGAGCGAGAGGCAAAGGGCAGTGACTCCAGGTATCCTTCGCCCTTCCACGCAACAGACGATGACCGCCATGACCGCTGCCAGCACCAACACCCTGAAATCAGACTCGACTTCCCTTTCCACGGCGCGTGCCACCCATACACCCGTCAATAACGGACGGATGGAAATTGCCACGCCACTATTCGAGCTCATTACCCGCGAAGTGCTTCCTGGTCTGGAGCTGGATGCTGCTGCGTTCTGGGCGATGCTCGAAGAACTCATTACCGAGCTCGCGCCGAAAAACAACATCCTGCTGCTGAAGCGCTACAAGCTGCAGGCGTCCATTGACACCTGGCATCAGTCCCGCTGCGATGCGCCTCACGATCATGGGCAGTACAAAAAATTCCTGGAGAAAATCGGGTATCTGCTGCCCGAGGGCGAGGATTTTGCGGTCAGCCCGACCAAAATCGATGCGGAGATCGCCACCTTGGCCGGGCCGCAGCTGGTGGTGCCGGTCAAGAATGCCCGCTATGCGTTGAACGCGACCAATGCGCGTTGGGGTTCGCTATACGACGCCCTCTATGGCTCAGATGTCATAGCCGAATCGGACGGCGCCCAGCGGGCCGGTGCTTACAATCCCGTGCGTGGCGCCAAAGTCATTGCCTATGCCCGTGCCTTGCTGGACGAAGCCGCGCCACTGGCCAACGGCTCCCATGCTCATGCCACCACCTACCAGGTGCTCGATGGTCGCCTGGTGGTCGTACTCGGCAACGGCGAGAGCACCGGCTTGCAACACCCCGAGCGTTTTGCCGGCTATAACGGCGCGCCCCACGCACCGAGCGAGATCCTGCTGGTGAACAACGGTCTGCACATCATCATCCAGATTGATGCTGAGCATCCGATCGGGCGCACCGATGCTGCCAGGATCAAAGATCTGGTCCTGGAATCGGCGGTTACCACCATCCAGGATTGCGAAGATTCGGTCGCCGCCGCCGATGGCGCTGACAAGACCGAGGTCTATCGTAACTGGCTGGGTCTTATGAACGGTACGCTCACCGACACCTTCGCCAAAGGTGGCAAGATGGTGACGCGTACCCTGGCGCCCGATCTGCACTTCACTTCACCGCAAGGCCAAGCGCTTACCCTGCATGGCCGGGCACTGCTGCTGGTGCGTAACGTTGGCCATTTGATGACTAACGAAGCCGTATTACTCAAGGGCGAAGAAGTGCCGGAAGGCATCCTCGATGCGGTCATCACGGCCACCATCGCGCTGTACGACTTGCGCGGACTGGGCAAGCTGCGCAACTCGCGTGCGGGTTCCATGTACATCGTCAAACCCAAGATGCACGGGCCGGAAGAAGTGGCGTTTGCCTGCGAAGTATTCGACCGTGTTGAAGACAAGCTCGGCCTGGCGCGTTACACGCTCAAGATCGGCATCATGGACGAAGAGCGCCGCACCACGGTGAATCTCAAGGAATGCATCCGCGCGGCCAAAGATCGCATCATCTTCATCAATACCGGTTTTCTCGACCGTACGGGCGACGAGATCCATACCTCGATGGAAGCGGGTGTGATGGTGCGCAAGGAGGCGATGAAACAGGAGAAGTGGATCAAGGCCTACGAAAACTGGAATGTCGATATCGGCCTGGCCTGTGGGCTGCAAGGCAAGGCCCAGATCGGCAAAGGTATGTGGCCCAAGCCCGATCTCATGCGGGAAATGGTCGAAACCAAGGGTGCCCACCTGCGGGCCGGCGCGAGCACCGCCTGGGTACCGTCACCGACGGCCGCCACCCTGCATGCAATGCACTATCACCGCGTTAACGTGTGGCAGGTGCAGAACGAACTGATGAAGCGCCCGCGTGCCAGCATCGACGACATCCTGAGTATTCCTTTGCTCGGCGATACGCCCCTGACCCGCGAACAAGTCCAGGCCGAACTCGACAACAACTGCCAGGGCATCCTCGGTTATGTCGTGCGTTGGATCGACCTCGGCATCGGCTGTTCCAAGGTGCCGGACATCAACGATATCGGTCTCATGGAAGACCGCGCCACTTTGCGCATCTCCAGTCAGCACATCGCCAACTGGCTGCGTCACGATTACGTGCGGCGCCGCCACGTACTCGAGACCTTCAAGCGCATGGCGGTGGTGGTGGATCGCCAGAACGCCGGCGAACCCGGTTACAAACCGATGTCTGCGAACTTCGACGAGTCGGTGGCCTTCCAGGCCGCCTGTGAGTTGGTGTTCGGCGGCGTGCATCAACCCAACGGTTATACCGAGCCGGTCCTACACCGTCGCCGCCGTGAGTTGAAGGCCGCCGGTCTGGACGGCTCCATCGTCGGCGGCTAGCACTTCTTCGTCATTCCTGGCGTGGGGGGGGGTGTTGAACGCCCCCCCCCCAGCAGAGTGGTGTTTGTTGTTACTAGAGTTAGGGAAGCAGCTATAGCCACCCCCCCAAGGGGG
>JANOXY010000607.1:0-2077 GCA_031418675.1 Pseudomonadota bacterium | reverse complement strand
TCCCCTCCTCCCATTAGTATTGCCACGCGGCTGAAAGCATTGGGCATTCAAAAAGAATTTGACAGTGAAAATGTGAAAGGGGAAGATTGGAAAGTGGATGGCGTGCAGTTCGCCCGCGCAGGCCATTGTGTCGGCGCAGCGTACAACAAGCCCGAAGGACTGGTGGCTTATGTGGAGCGTGCCGGGTTGTCTGCACACATCAAAACAGTGGTCTTTGTCGATGAAAATAATCAGATTAAGGAGCTGGGTCCGGAAATCCCAGGACCTAAATTAAGATAGAGATCACAGGAAGAATCTTGCGTTATTAACAAATTTAGAATAATTCATTCTCCGCTACCTTCCCCGGTAGCTCAGTAGGTAGAGCAGGTGACTGTTAATCACCTTGTCGGCGGTTCGAGCCCGTCCCGGGGAGCCACTGACAAATCAGTGGGTTACTCCATCCTCGCTTCCCATCGCTGGATCCGAAAAACCTGCTTTGGTGGCAGTAGCAGCGGCAGTTACCGATTGATGCCTACCGTTCGGGCCAAGACCAAACCTGCGGGGTGGTGCTTTAGACGTAATGTGGGCCCTGTCGCTTGCCGTCACAATTTTCGGATGTTGTATCACCAACGCGGCAACGACATCGATCACATCTACGGCGGATATCTTCAGCGCTGGTCAAGCAATCATTCCGAGCGACGGGACCGCTGCACCGATGTTCGCTGCGTCCTCAAGCTTTCGGTCTGCGCTTCGCATCACGAACGCTTCCGGCTCGATCTTTACTGGCTGCTTACCGCTCTCGGGTCCGGACGGCGGCAATCCCTGCGCTCAGGCAGCGACGAAGAGCCCTGCGGGGATTGGTTTGTCCGCGGTTCGCACGGAAGGCGCCTTCTTCCTGGCTGGTGTATTCCTGTTGGATAGCGCCCCGCTCGAGCCGGCACCCGCCACACTTGATTTCGCCAATGACGGCCTCGGCAAGTCGTTCGACTCACTGAGTCCCAAGCTCGCGCAGGTCTTTTTCATCGGCGATGGCCGTACGGAGGCTGGTTCTGTACAGAACTTCTTTGTGCCGGCCGGAGCGACTCGTCTAGCTCTCGGGACGATCGACAATTGCGGGGGCGGTATTGGAGCCCCCGGGGTGCTACTTCGACAAAGTCGGCGGTTTTGACGTGACGTTCACGATCACCCCAGTGCCGTTACCGTCCAGCTTCGCTCTGCTCGGTGCCGCTGGCCTGACCTTCTTTCGACGACGGCGGACAACAACCACAAAAGCACTCAGCTCGCCAGCATAATCAACGTCGTCCGCCAGGACGCCGGCCACGGAGCGATGACAATGCACGACCAGCGCAAGTACAAGGTGACAATGTTCTTGGCTGTCTGGAAAGCCAACCTGATCGGCCTGGCCTACGGCGCGTAGTTGTTCGCTGGGGCCAAGGATGCAGGTCCGCTCGCGTCAGGGGCGATTGTCGCGCTGTGGTTCGTCTCGATTCACGTTATCTGGAGTCGCACGCGAAGGGTGTTCTGGTCACAAGATGCTGGCTTGTTTTGAGCCGCGGCGCGGTGAGAATCCCTATTGGCAGTCCGTATAAACTTGGTGACCGACCTGTCGCGCCGTGCAATGAACGGCGCTGGGCGCGCGAGGTGCGCCCAAGCTCCGCAGTAGCTCATCCTCCCGGCGTTGCCTGTGCCGGTCCGCCTGTTGCTGCTGGTAGTCGCGAAAGATTTTAAGACCCGCCTCGCTCCGGTTTCGTGCGGCCTCGTCTCTCGATGCCTGGCGGGCTTGATCGATGTCGGCGTCCTGCTGATTGATCGCCGCATCTTGCTGCATGAACAAGGTCTGGTTGCTGTCTATCTGCTTCGAGACTCCCTGAAGGTCATTCGCCCGGCGTAGAGGTCAGCCATGAGCTGACTGCTCGAGCGCTGTAGGGAGTCGGGATGTCGCGGGTTGGGCCCAAGTTGTTGCACGACGTAACTCTGGAACTTCTGGCGTTGTTCAGTTCACCAGACGCCCGGCAGTGTGCTCATCAGCGACGGCTATTCGGCGTACCAACGCTATGCGCAGAAGACCGGACTGACCCATGCGCAATGTTGGGCACAC
>JANOXY010000606.1:0-18817 GCA_031418675.1 Pseudomonadota bacterium | reverse complement strand
CGGCGCGACGCCCTTCATGGTCGGTCTGACCCTGGGCATCTACGGACTCACCCAAGCCTGCCTGCAGATTCCCTTCGGTAGCTGGTCAGACCGCGTTGGCCGCCGACCGGTTATCGCCACGGGCCTCGTCATATTCGCCCTGGGCTCAGCCATCGCAGCCCTTGCCCACCACATTCTGCCCATTCTGATTGGGCGCGCCGTGCAAGGTGCTGGCGCCGTGTCCGGCGCGACTCTCGCCTTGGCCGCAGATCTGACACGCGAGTCCCAGCGCACCAAGGTCATGGCCGTCATTGGCATCAGCATCGGTGTAGCGTTTTCGACGGCGTTTGTACTGGGCCCGCTCATTGATGGCGCGGTCGGCCTCAGGGGTTTGTTCATCGCCTCAGGCTTGGCCGGTGCAGCGGCGCTGCCCGTGCTGTTTTTCCTCGTGCCCGTGCCACCTGCTCAGGCGCGCCGCAGCACGCCGATTGCCTGGGCGGCGGTCACTGCGCCGGAACTACGGGTGCTGTATTTCGGCGTGCTGGCCTTGCATCTTGTGCTGGCTGCAAGCTTTGTCGCGATACCGATCGATTTGCGCGAAGGACTTGGAATCGCTGGCGCACATCACCATCGGGTTTATTTGCCGGTGCTGCTGCTGTCTATCGTGCTCGTTGCGCCCCTGATTCGCTTGTCCATGAAGCCTGGCTACTTGATGCCTGTATCACGTTTTGCGATCGGGTTATTGGCCATCGCCGAACTGCTGATAGGGCTGAGCTGGCACCATCCCATCGGTACCTATATTGCCTTGACGATGTTCTTCGTTGCCTTCAATTTCCTCGAGTCCTCCTTGCCCAGCCTCATTTCCCGCGTTGCTCCGCCGGCCTACAAGGGCACCGCGCTCGGCGCCTATGCGACATTTCAGTTTCTGGGCATGTTCTTAGGCGGAACGCTCGGTGGGCTGGTTGCTGGTCGTGCGGGCTTTGCCATGGTGCCGTGTTTATGCGCTGGCCTGTGCCTGCTATGGCTCGCAGGTGCATTGTTTGCACCGGGTGATGGTTTGGAGGCCGGCGTCAAGGACTGACGCCGCGCATTAGCTTGGGTAGAATCCGGGCCTCACACCGACCACGGACGGTCCAATAAATCACCGGAAGGAGCAACACCCATGGCACGCAGCCTC
Source organism: Pseudomonadota bacterium (assembly GCA_031418675.1). Taxonomy (GTDB): domain Bacteria; phylum Pseudomonadota; class Gammaproteobacteria; genus JADJYF01. The sequence continues at coordinate 17,661 of JANOXY010000606.1, read as the reverse complement.
AATAAAGTCATGCTGATCGGCAACCTCGGCGCCGATCCCGAAATTCGTTACACCGCAGGCGGCGCCGCAGTGGCGAATGTGCGGCTGGCAACCACCGATTCCTGGCGCGACAAGGACAGTGGCGAATCCCAGGAACGCACGGAATGGCACCGTGTGGTGTTCTTCGGGCGCCTCGCCGAAATCGTCGAACAGTATGTAAAAAAGGGTTCGCAACTCTTCATTGAAGGCCGCTTGCAGACGCGCAAGTGGCAGGACAAAGAAGGCAACGAAAAATTCACTACTGAGATTGTCGCAAGCGACATGCAGATGCTAGGCGGGCGCGGCGGGGCCAGTGGCGGTGCGGGTGGCCCCGAACGCGGCGGCTCGAGCCAGGGCGGTGGTGGCACCGGTGGTCAGCGTAATGACAGCGCACCACGCGGTCAGGCCGAACCGCCAATGGACTTCGACGACGACATTCCGTTCTGAGCCCGAGTACCCCTGCTCTTGCGTAGGTCCGAATTTATTCGGACCTACACCTGCAACACCGTAATCGACGGTGAGTTAATCGCCGGATCGGCGTTGAAGCCACGCACCATGACGACAAAACCGCCGTCTGTGGCCAAGCCCAGCTCGCGGGCCACACGCCGTGCGATCTGGTTGGGATTCTCAGCACCGACACTGTCTACGTAATGGGGAATCATGCCCCACATGAGGCTCATGCGGCGGCAGGTCTGCAGTTCGCTGGAAATCGCCACCACCGGTGCGGATGGTCGTGCAGCGCTGATGGTCGCAGCGGTCATGCCATGCACGGAGATCACCAACACCGCGTGGGCGCGCAGATCGGTGACCAGCCGCGCCGTCGCGCTGGCAATGGCGTCGCCAAAAGAGAGTGGCGCGGCGCTGCTTGCATGGGAGCCATGCAAGGTCAGACCTGCATGCCAGTAGTAAGCTTCTGTCTGGCGCGCAACGCGATCCATCATCTGCACCGCAGCGACCGGGAAGCGCCCTACCGCCGATTCCCCCGACAACATCACTGCATCAGCACCACTCGCCACCGCAAAGGACACATCGGAAACCTCGGCCCGCGTCGGCCGGGCGTTGGTGATCATGGACTCCAGCATCTGGGTCGCGACGATGACGGGTTTATTGAGTTGGCGCGCGCGTGTGATCAATTGACTCTGAGCCAGTGGCACCTGTTCGGGGTTTAGTTCCACGCCCAGATCGCCACGCGCGACCATGATGCCGTCCGCGCGTTTGATGATGTCTTCGCTATTGATCAGGGCTTCGGGTTTTTCAATTTTTGCAATGATGCCAGCCGCCGAACCGGCGGCATCGACGATCACACGCAGGGCGCTGATATCATCGCCATTACGCACAAACGATAGCGCGATGAAATCAACGCCGGCGGCCAAAGCAAAAACCGCGTCGTCACGATCCTTATCGGTCAATGAGGGTGCCGAAACCTTGGTGCCCGGCAGATTGATACCCTTGTGGTCCCCGACCATGCCACCCGCGACCACCAGGCATTCAACTTCGTGGCCACGCACTTCGAGCACGCGCAATTCGACAGCGCCGTCATTCAACAGAATGCGGTTGCCGGGCACGACGTCCTGCGCCAGCGCTGCATATTGCGACGGAATAAGCTTGGCGTCGCCCAGCACATCGGCGCTGGTCACCATCACCGAACTACCGGCTATCAGTTCGACGCTGCCACCATGGAATTTGCCGGTACGGATCTTGGGTCCGCACAGGTCCGCCAGTATCGCGGTCGGTGTACCCAGTCTTTGTGCGACCTGCCGAATCAGGGTAATGGCTGCGCCGTGGGCCGCGTGGGAGCCATGGGAGAGATTGATGCGGAAGACGTTTACACCCGCTTCGATAAGCGCGCCTATGGTTTCCGGCGAGCTGGAGGCTGGCCCCACCGTGGCGACAATCTTGGTGCGACGAAAAATAAGCAGGTCGGGCTCGGTCACGATCGACATGGGATCTCGGCACTCAATGCTTGGCGTGCTTCGAGTATCGCATAACAGGCCCGCCGGCCGGGCTGCTTTCAGCCAAAGGCGATATGCGCAACCTCGCTGAAGTTGCTGACAAAATGAAAACGCAACCCGGCGCGGATGTAGTCTGGTAGTTCGGCGAATTCGCCACGCACCGTGTCGGGCAGCACAATTTCGCGCACCCCCGCACGGCGCGCCGCGATGATCTTTTCGCGGATGCCGCCCACCGCCAGCACACGTCCGGTCAGGGTCAGCTCACCCGTCATCGCCAAGGGCCGCTTCAGGGGTTTGCCGCGCGCCAAAGACAACAAAGCCGTCGCCATGGTGATGCCGGCACTCGGACCATCTTTGGGTGTTGCGCCTTCCGGCACATGCAGATGGATGGCGGCAGTATCGAAAAACTCCTTGGGCGCGCCGAAGTCTGCTAGATGTGCGGCGACATAGCTGTAGGCGATTTCCGCCGACTCGCGCATGACCTCACCCAGTTGTCCGGTTAACTTCAAGCTGCGGCCAGTGCTGTGCACACGCGTGGCTTCGATATCGAGCGTCGCACCACCCATCGCCGTCCAGGCCAAGCCTGTGACGATGCCCACACCCCGTTCGGGCACCTGTTGGCGGAACAAGGGCGCACCGAGATATGTCTGCAGATTGGCCGGTGTCACCACCGCTTGATGGGATCCATCGCGGACGCTTGCCAGCGCCGCTTTGCGCGCAATGCGCCCTAGCTGCTTTTCGAGATTGCGCACCCCGGCTTCGCGCGCATATTGCTCTGCGATCGCTTTTACTGCGCCCGCTGTCACGCGCGCCTGGCGCGCGTTCAAGCCGGCCTTGGCACGTTGTTTGGGCCACAGGTAGCGAGTGCCGATCGCGACTTTTTCGGCGGTTAAGTATCCCGCGAGTCGAATCACCTCCATGCGGTCCAGAAGCGCGGCAGGAATGGAATCAAGCTGGTTGGCGGTGCACACGAATAACACCTTGGAAAGATCAAAACGTACATCGAGATAGTGATCAAGAAAGCTCGCGTTCTGCTCCGGATCCAGCACCTCGAGCAGGGCCGAGGCCGGATCACCCTGGTATGACGCACCGATTTTGTCCACCTCATCGAGCAACACGACCGGATTCGCAACACCGGTATCGCGCAAGGCCTGGATGAACTTGCCCGGCATGGCACCGATATAGGTGCGGCGGTGCCCCTTGATTTCAGCCTCGTCGCGCATACCGCCGACACTGAAGCGAAAAAATTTGCGACCCAGCGCATCGGCAATGGAATGCCCGATCGAGGTCTTGCCCACACCGGGCGGCCCGACCAGTAACAAGATGGAACCGGCCAGCTCACCCTTCAACTTGCCAACGGCGAGAAATTCGATAATGCGATCTTTGACGTCGGCGAGCCCCGCGTGATCACGATCGAGAACCTTGCGCGCATGATCAAGATCAAGCTGATCGGGCGAAAATTTCCCCCACGGCAAGGCGGTCAGGGTATCGAGGTAGTTCCGGGTCACGCCATACTCGGGGGACCCTGTTTCTAGCAACGCGAATTTCTGCATCTCGTCGTCAATGCGTTTCTGCGCGTCGGGCGGTACGACACATTCACGCAGGCGCTCGCGGAAGCGTTCCAGTTCGATGGTTTTGTCGTCTTTGGACAAGCCCAATTCCTTTTGGATCTCTTTTAACTGCTCCTTCAAAAAGAATTCGCGCTGTTGTTCGGAGATACGCATCTCCACCCGCTGTCGGATCTCGGTCTGAAGCCCGGCAACTTCGAGCTCATGCTGGATGAGCAACAAAACCTTTTCCATGCGCCGCAACAGCGGCACAGTTTCCAATACCTCCTGCAGCTGTTCACCATCGGCACTGGTCATGGCCGCCGCGAAGTCCGTTAAAGGCGAGGCCTCATCGGGTGTGTAACGATCGAGAAACGCCCGCAGGCTTTCTTTATAAAGCGGGTTGAGTGGTAAGAGCTCCTTAATCTTGTTGATGATTGCGAGCCCATAGGCGCGCACCTCTTTGCTTTTGTCCTGCGCCGGACGCGGGTATTCCACCTGGGCAACAAACGGGCGTTCCTGGCTTACCCAGCGAGCGATATGTAAGCGCTCGATACCCTCGGCGATAAACTGTATGCGGCCACCTTCGCGCATCGCATGGTGCACCCGCGCGACGGTGCCGAAGCTTGCGAAATCCTCCGTGCGGGGCGCAGCCTGATCCTGTGCGTGGCGCGCATAGACCAAGCCCACCAGCTTGTGCGCTGTATTGCCGACACGCTCGATGGTCTCGCGCCAGAGTTCATCTTCCAACACGATAGGCGTGGACTGCCCCGGGAAAAACGGCCGCGCGCGTAAAGGCAAGACCAGCAGCTTGTCGGGCAGGACTTCGTTTAGCCGCGCCGGCACGCCAGCCAGCGGTGAGCCTGGGGCATCGTCCACGGCAGTAGAGTGAAAATCTTCGTTCATGATGGTCATCGCGCTATGGATGGACGCGACAGCCAGCCTACACGTTGCCGCGTGGATCTTAAGTGAGGACGACCGCGGGCAAATTCAAGCGCGCAGTGCGGACGTGGGGCTCAGCTCGCGATCAACTGGTCCAGCGCATCGACGAGCGCGGCGGCCGAGGGCAGACGGTCCTCACAGTCCTTTGCGAGCAGGCGTGCCAGCAGGGGTTGATAACGGCGTAGCGCTTGCGGAAGCTGTGGTAGATCGGCATGCACGTGCTGATAAACCAGTGCCGAGGCGTTTTCGGCGCGGAATGGCTTACGCCCGGTCAGCATCTCAAAGAGCATCACACCGGCACTGTAGAGATCGGCACGATGATCGGCCGACTGGCCAAGTGCTTGTTCCGGGCTGAGATAATTCGGGGTGCCGAGCACACTGCCAAGATTGGTCAGATCGCTGGTCTGATTCAAGCGTCGTGAGATGCCAAAGTCAGCCAGTGCCAGGCTGTCATCCGCGCGGAACATGATATTGCCGGGTTTGAGATCCCGATGCACGATACCCTGCGCGTGAATGGCGTGCAGACCGAGCGCAACGTGGCGCAGATAATTCAGCGCGTCAGCAGTCGCCACACCGTGTTCGATACGCTGCTTGAGGTCGCCGCGCGTGAAAAACTCCATCGCGATGTAGCCGTAGGTCTGGGTCAAACCATAGTCGTAGAAGTGCACGACATAGGGGCTGCGGATGGCCGAGACGATTTCCGCCTCGCGCATAAAACGTTCAATTACCTGGCTGTCCTGCACTCCGCGAATTTCAATGACTTTGAGCACCAGGGTAGTGGCGTCGGTGGTGCGTTCAGCGAGATAAACCCGCGAACTCGAGCCTTGGCCAATCAGACGCACAAAGCGATAACCAAGCGTGCCGGGCGGGGCACCGTCAGCATCCATTGAGGCCGGCAGATGCAGGCGCGCGAGAATGGCGAGATGATTCGCGATGCGGTCCTCGCGCACGGTCGCGTCAAAATGATCAGCGGCGCGCGCTACTCTCACCGCGTCACAAACCATGCCCCCCAGCCGCTCACCATCAAAATCCGCCTTGCGGATGTAGTCGCAGGCGCCGAGTTTTATGGCACGCGCGGCAATGTACTCGTCGCCTGCCGCCGCCATCAATATGGTTGGCGGGAAGCCGGTGATGCGCCCATAGCGCTGCAGCCAATCCAGCCCGGTTTCGCCGGGGCCTAGCTCGTAATTCAGCAAAATGGCATCGTACAAATGCCAGGCGAAATCGGTCCCCGGCCGACCTTTCTGCTCAAAGTCGTACTCGGAGATCTCAACATCGGGCAGGACGCTGGCGAGCAGACGCCGCAGTTTTGCCATGTCCTCGCGCGAGTCGTCGATGATCATCAGGCGTAGCCGCCTGAGAGGCTGTGCCGTGCCCACCGATGGCGAAGTCATGGAAGTGTGGCGCGGGACAGGGGAATCATCCGCCTAATATCGGCTTCGAGGCCCGCAGTCTTGAATGGCGCTGGCCGCGCCGTGGGGTTTCAGCGCGCGTGACGCAAACGCGCGATGGTGCGCTGCTGATCAGCGGCTGGCTGGTAAACCAGACTGAAATCCGTCAGGCCAGCGATGAAGTCCTCACTGGTCACGTGCGCCGCTGGCGCAAACGAAGAAAAACCACACCGCACCAGATAAAAAGCTTGATCGCGCAAGACCTCGCCCACTGCGCGCAGATCGCCGTCGAAGCCGTCAGCACGCAATTGCCGGGCGAAGCTGTAGCCACGACCGTCGGTGAAAGTTGCAAATTCGATTGCGACTAATTCGCTGCGCGCTGCCGCTGCCAGCACTGCAGTAAGCGCGTCATCGGCCCTCACCAGTAAACCGTAAGGACTGGTTCCGACCGCGGGCGAGACCGACTGCCAGTACGCCAGCGGTACGATTGCGCGACGATTGCGCGACGGCTCGTCGGCGTCGAGCAGATCCCACTCATCATGGAACTCACGAGCGTCTTTTACGATGCGCAAGGCAAGTGCTCCTAAGCCGCGACCGCGTAAACACGGTCCTTAAAGGGTGTCACCCCGCAGCGCGACACTGTGTCGACAAAGCGCTCGCCCTCTTCACGCAGCTCGAGATAAACCCCAAGCAGGGCTTCAATGGTGTCTGCAACCGCATCCGCGGTGACACCCGGGCCAAGACGTTCGCCAAGCTGCGCACCATCACCGGCGATGCCGCCGAGGGTAATTTGATAGAACTCCACACCATTCTTGTCGACCCCGAGTATGCCGATGTGACCGACATGGTGGTGACCACAGGCGTTCATGCAGCCCGACATTTTCAGTTCAAGCTCGCCAATGTCATGCAGGTAATCGAGATCGGCAAAGCGGGCATTGATTTGTGCAGCAATCGGGATCGAGCGGGCGTTCGCCAAGGAACAGAAATCCAGCCCCGGGCAGCAAATCATATCGGTGAGCAAACCAATGTTTGCGGTCGCCAGGCCGTGCTCCGCGAGCACCCGCCATACTTCGTGCAGATCGCTTTCGCTCACGTCGGCCAAGACCAGATTCTGATCGTAGGTCGCACGTATCTCACCAAAACTGTAGCGCTCGGCGAGATTGGCCACCACGTCCATTTGCGCCGCGGTTATGTCCCCCGGCGCGATATCAGGCGCCTTCAACGACACGACCACTGCGCGATAACCCGCTTGACGATGTGCCCGGGTATTGCGCTTCAACCAGCGCGCGAACTCAGGCTCCATGGCGGCCCAAGCTTCGGTCATGATGTTTTCGCCCGGCATGGATCGATAGGCAGGTCGCGGAAAGTGGGCGCGCATCGCCACGATGTCGGCCTCATCCAGACGCAGGACTGAATCACGAATGCGCGACCACTCGTCTTCGACCAGGCGTGCGAACTCTTCAATGCCCAACGCGGCGACCAGGATTTTGATGCGTGCCTTGTACTTGTTGTCGCGCCGACCGAACTGGTTGTAGATGCGCAGAATTGCTTCGGTGTAGGACAACAGATCAGCGAGCGGTAGAAATTCGCGCAGCACTACGCCAACTTTGGGCGTGCGGCCCTGACCACCGCCGACCAACACGCGCATACCGAGACCCTGCTCAGCATCTTGCACCAGGCGCAAGCCGATATCGTGAAAGGCCGTGGCGGCCCGATCACTGCTGGCGCCACTGACCGCGATTTTGAACTTCCGTGGCAGATGGGCGAATTCCGGGTGAAAGGTCGACCACTGGCGCAATAGTTCGCAATAGGGCCGGGGGTCATCGATTTCATCGGGCGCGACGCCGGCAAAAGCATCGCTGGTGATGTTGCGCACACAGTTGCCGCTGGTCTGAATGGCGTGCATCTGAACGGTGGCAAGCTCGGCCAGGATGTCGGGTACGGATTCGAGAGTGGGCCAGTTGTACTGAATGTTCTGACGCGTGCTGAAATGCCCGTAGCCACGGTCATAGGTGGTGGCGATATGGGCAAGTTTGCGCAATTGGGTCGCCGACAGCAGGCCGTATGGGATGGCAACCCGCAACATCGGTGCATGGCGCTGAATGTAAAGGCCGTTCATCAGGCGCAACGGACGGAATTCTTCCTCGCTCAGGCTCCCGGCCAGGAAGCGCCGCGTCTGGTCACGGAACTGCGAGACGCGCTCATCAACGATGCGCTGATCGAATTCGTCATATTGGTACATGCTGGCACTCCGGTGCGGGGGCGGGCTGCCGCCGCTGATCCAAGGCCGCGCACGTTAGCAAGCACCGTATATTCTTAAAAAGAATATTTATTTCTTTGGTTATGCCATTAATCCGAAAATAGCCCGGCAATGAACGGCTATGCGGGCATGCCAGCCCGGCGGTTTGGCGAGTGTTGGCCAGACTGGCGCAAAAAAAAGGGCTGCGGTAGCAGCCCCAATACGCTGGTGACAGGACAAGCCTGTCAACTCACCCACGGAGGTCTCAGAGATCGAAGCGCGCCAGAAGGCGGCGCCCCTTAGGTGTCACAAAGCCATCTTCGCTGACAAAGCCGCCGGCAATGGCGTCTTGCAGCGCACCATGCCGGGGTTGCTGGCGCGGCACGTACACGCCGCCGTCGCCGTAGCGACGCGCGATGAGGCGCGCGATCGCCTGGTCATGGTCTGGGGGGAAAATCGTGTTTTGCATATCCATCGATAGGGTGCCAGCGCCCGCTTATGAGGCGCGGGGTATTCCGTTTAACTATTAGATGGATAGGATAGTTAAATAATATTTTAAGTCAAGATTATGTCTTATCTCTTTGTTTAAAATTAAATAGCTCAGGAAATATGCGGCCTGGCCAGATAGTCATGGGAGCGCATCTCGCGCAGACGGCTGGCGGTACGTAGGAAGGGTTTGGCCAGTTTGCCACCGTGGTACAAGTCTTCTGGCTCAGCGGCGGCTGACATGATCAGATTGACATTGCGATCGTACAGCTCGTCGATCAGGGTAATGAGGCGGCGCGCCGCATCGTTGTCGTCGGGTCCGAGCCTCGGCACGTCGCCAACGATCACGGTGTGATGGCAACGGGCGATTTCAATGTAATCAATCGCCGAGCGCGGGCCACCGCACAGCGCGTCGAAGCTGAACCACGCTACACCGTCGGCTCGGCGCACGGTTGGTATGTCGCGGCCTTCAATCTCGAGCGGCTCACTGTCAATCGCCAGTCCGCTGGCCATGGTCGCAAAACTACGCGCCAGCTCTGCCTCGCAGGCGCCCCGTTCGCCGCGGTAAAAAACCGGTGCCTGCGCCAACGCGCGCAACCGGTAGTCGGTGGCGCCGGCCACTTCAAAAATTTCCAGTGCGCTTTTGAGCATGGCGATCGCGGGCAGAAAGCGCTCACGTTGCAAACCACCGCTGTAGAGCTCATCGGGCGCTTCATTGGAGGTCGCGATGAGAGTGACACCGTGCCCGAGCAGGGCTTCCAGCAGCTTGGCCAGCAGCATCGCGTCGGTGATGTCACCGACGTGAAATTCGTCCAGACACAACACCCGGTGTTTCGCCGCCCAGGCGGCGGCGACCTGCGTGAGCGGATCCGCCTGCTGCTTTAGCCGGCGCAATTCAGCGTGGGTCTGGCGCATGAAGTTGTGAAAGTGGATGCGCCGCTTGGCGGCGAACGGGAGGCAATCGAAAAAAGTATCGACGATGTAGGTTTTGCCGCGACCAACGCGCCCCCACAAATAAAGCCCGCGTACGCCGGTCCATAGCGCCTTGCGACGGCCCAGCAATTTGTCGATGAAACTGCTGCCGCCGTCGTCGACGCTGTTGGCCAGTTCGTGAAATATACGGTCAAGATGGGCCACCGCGGCGGCCTGGGCCGCATCACTGGAGATGCGCCCGGCGTCGAGGTCGGCCTGGTAGCGTGCCAGCGGCGTGCGCGCCCGGCCGGTCAATGGTAGGTTCATGCTCGCTCTTTTATGGGCGCAGGCGCTATGGACACACACGTCGCTGAGGAATTGTCAGGCGGCATGATAAAGGACCATGCTAGCTCCGGCACCCGCAGCACCGCCAACGGATTTCATTTGATACACGCTAGCCGCCGCCATGTCACAACTCGACCAGATTCAAATCTCCTTCGTCGCCGGCGAGGACCGCCTGCTGCTGCGCGTTTCGACCCAGAACCAGGAGGAATTCCGTTGCTGGTTGACGCGCCGTTTTGTCAAGGCCATACGTCCCGCGCTGGCACAGGCCTTGGCCGCGCAGCCGCGAATTCAGACCCAGACCGACCCACTGGCCAAACAAGAATTGCTGCGCTTTGAGCACGAAGTCGCGCGCCAGAGCAGCGATTTTGCGACGCCCTACAAAGGCCTGAGCCGCGCGTTGCCCTTAGGCGAAGCGCCGGTCTTGCTGACACGCGGCCAGATACGTCCACAGGAGGGTGGTGGTGTTACCTTGACGCTCGCACCGGACCAGGGGGGTGGCATCGATCTGGCTTTGAATCCGACCTTGTTACACTCCTTCCTCGCGTTACTCGATCAGACCTTGCTGGGTAGCGATTGGGAGTTGGGCTCGAGCGTTCCGGGCAGCGGATCGACGTTGGCCTCAACATCGATCAATTAGCGACTCAGTCGCGCTCAAAACAAATCGAGTTGCGCTGAGTCCAGGCGGGGTGCTTGGAACAGACGAGTATTCATCTGGTGGCGAGACTTATTGAGCTCCAGCGCGCGACAGGCGCGCGCGAAGCGCTGTGCCACCAGTTCTGCAAATACGCCCTCACCTTTTAAACGACGACCGAAGCGGCTGTCGTTCTCGTGTCCCTCGCGCACGTCTTGAATACGGTGCATCACGCGCTCGTATTTCAAGGGGTAGTGACTGGTCAGCCACGACTTGAATAAAGGATTGACCTCGCGCGGTAGGCGTAACATCACGTATCCCGCATAACGACAACCCGCCTGGGCCGCGTGTTCGAGCACCTGCTCAAGCTCGTGGTCGTTCAAGGCTGGAATGACCGGTGCGAACATCACACCAGTCGGAATGCCCGCGGCCGCCAGCCGGCGCAAGGTTTCGACACGACGCTGTGGCGCCGCCGCGCGCGGCTCCATACGTCGTGCCAGATCGCGATCGAGCGTCGTAATCGAAACATATACCTGAACCAGATCGCGCTCCGCCAACGGCGCCAGCAGATCAATGTCACGCTCAACCAGCGCTGATTTGGTCACAATGCTGAAAGGATGCTTACATTCGCTCAGCACTTCGATAATGGCGCGTGTAATACGCAAGCGTCGCTCAATGGGCTGATAGGCATCGGTTTTGGCGCCCAGCGCAATCGACTCGCAGCGGTAACCCGGTTTGGCAAGTTCCCGGCGCAAGACCGCCGCAGCGTCGGGTTTTGAGAACAAACGACTTTCGAAATCGAGCCCCGGCGAAAGATCCATATAGGCATGGGCCGGCCGCGCGTAACAATAAGCACAACCGTGCTCGCAGCCACGATAGGGATTAATCGACAGATTGAACGGCAGGTCCGGTGACTGATTGCGATTGATGAGACTGCGAATGTGCTCCGCCGTGACAGTCGTGTGCAGGGTAGCTGGCGCTTCGTCGGCACTGCCCCAGCCGTCGTCAAAACTGTCGCGCTCGAGATCAACATAGCGCGGCGCTGGCGACAGCGTTGCACCACGACCTTTGCGCGGGTTTACGGCGGGGATATCACTATTGCTGCGATCGACCATAGAGCATGACGCGCGTTAGAATCGAAGCCGGCCGCGTCGCGCGGACTTCCCAGCTCCCGAGGCCAGTATGCCACCAAGCCCCTTCGCGCGCCGCCGCCTGACGCTATGAATTTTTCGACCCTGACTTTCGATATGGCGCAGCTGTCACTGGCTGTATTGGCCACGGTCGCAGTGTTAGTGCTGGTGTTGCAGATTGGGTTGTGGCGTCGCCTGGCGCGTTTGCAAAGTGCCGATGCGCAGCTCGCCGCTCTGATTAGCCAGCTGACCACCGCGCAGGCCACTATCGAGATGATCGACCACCGGGTGGCGCGCCTGCACAGCCAGTTTGCCGAAGACAATGCGCAGTTGCGCGAGCAGGTGGGCAGCCGTCTGGATGCTTTCAAGCTGGTGCTTACAGCAACCCTCGCCGACGACCGCGCCCACCTGGTACGCCAATTGACTGAGCAGCGCGAGCAGCTCGCCACTGGCCTGGCTGAGCATCGCACACGCGGCGAAGAGCAACACATCCGTGCACTCACCACGCTGCAAAACAGCATGCGCACCGGCTTCGATAGCCTGCATCAACAGTTGGGCGAAGCGCTGCTGCGCAGTTCGACCGATCTCGGACAACGTGTTGCTAGCCTGAGCAAAGTCACCGACGAACGGCTGAGGGATATCGCAGGCCAGGTCGACAAGCGTCTGTCCGATGGCTTCGAGAAGACCACAGCGACCTTTACCGATGTGATTAAGCGTCTCGCTTTGATCGACGAAGCACAGAAAAAGATCACGGCCTTGTCGGTCGACGTCGTGAGTCTGCAGGAGATCCTGGCCGACAAGCGCTCACGCGGGGCGTTTGGCGAAGTGCAATTGGCGCAGCTCGTCGCCAACGTCATGCCGCCCCAGAGCTTTGCGCTCCAGCATCGCCTTGGCAATGACCGCATTGCCGACTGTGCCTTGTTCCTGCCCTATCCCATCGGCACTATCTGCATCGACTCAAAATTCCCACTCGAAGCGTACCGCTTCATGACCGACACCGCGCGCGCCGAAGTTGATCGCAAACGCGCCGAAGGGCAGTTCAAACAGGACGTCCGTAAACACATCAAAGACATCGCCGAGCGCTACATCGTGCGTGAGTTCACCGCCGACAGCGCCATCATGTTCATCCCGGCCGAAGCGGTTTTTGCCGAGATCCAGGCTCATCACCCCGATCTGGTCGAATTCGCCCAGTCCCAGCGTGTATGGCTGACCTCCCCGACCACGTTATGGGCGATCCTGAACACCGCCGCGGCCGTACTCAAAGACGCGGCAACCCGCGAACAGGTCGACATCATTCAAAAGCACCTGGGCCATCTCGGTGACGATTTCCAGCGCTTCCGGGTGCGCATGGACAAACTTGCAATCCACATTCAGCAAGCCAACAAGGACGTCGATGAGGTCAATGTTTCGGCGCGCAAAATCACCGAGCGGTTTGAAAAAATCGAACGGGTGGAACTTGAAGCCACTGAAGTTTCTAAGCCAACGATCCGACAAGCTTATCCGCAGGTTCCAGATTCCGAGCCCTGAACGGGCTTGAGCGGACCGTTATTGTCTTGCTTAACGTGCGTGAACGCACAGAGAATCAATCGCTTAATGAACATTACTGGCTTAGACTCAACGACTGAGTCAGCCCCGACGCTAGAGTCGCAAGTTTGCTGTGAATACGCTTAAAGCCATCATTTTTGACGTCGACGGGACCCTGGCCGATACCGAGGACGTCCATCGCCTGGCGTTTAACCACGTATTCCAGGAATACGGGCTCGACTGGCACTGGAACGCGGATTTGTATCGCGAACTGTTAGCCATTTCCGGTGGCCGCGAACGCATCGCCAACTACGGTCGGGGCTTGCGCCGCCGTTTTGCGAGCGACATGGCATACGAGGATTTTGTAGTGACCATGCACAAGGCCAAAACCCGCAAATATGCCACCATGCTGACCGAAGGTCAGGTTGGCCTGCGCCCCGGCATTCATCGCCTGCTGGACGAGGCCCGTGGGGCGGGACTCAAGCTCGGCATCGCCACCAGCTCAACCGGCAGCAATGTCGAAACCCTGCTCGACAACAACCTGCCCGCCGGCTGGCGTAGTTGGTTTTGTGCTATCGAGACCTGCGATAGTGTGGCGCAGAAAAAACCCTCACCCGCCGTCTACCTGGCAGCGCTGGCGCGCATGGGCGCGGAAGCCCGCCACACGGTCGCCCTGGAAGATACGCTGAACGGGCTGGCCGCCGCACGTGCGGCGCAACTGGTGACTATTGTCACCACCCATCGCTTCACCCGTGAGCATGCGTTTCCCGATGCAGACCTGGTGGTGGATTCCGCTGGCGAACCCACCGCCCCGTTCACAGTTTTGCAGGGTGACGCGGACGGCCACCAATACGTTGATTTGTCCCTGTTTGAGACCTTGCTGCTGCGCCGCCAAGACCAAGGGCCACGCACACTCCGGGTTGCGCAGCGCGCCCACGCCTGATCAGGCGCTTACGCGCAGCCAGAATCACATCCCCTGTTAGTTAGGCTGCAAGCCGTGCCGTCATGACCCTGACCGAGCTGCGCTACATCGTTGCCGTCGCGCGCTTGCGTCATTTCGGCAAAGCCGCCGAAGCCTGTTTTGTCAGCCAGCCGACCCTGAGTGTCGCGGTGCGCAAGCTCGAAGAGGACTTGGGCGTGCGCCTGTTTGAACGCAGCCATACCGATGTACTGGTCACCGATATCGGCGCGTTGATCGTTGCCCAGGCTGAAATCGTGCTCAATGCAGCCGACGGCGTGCGTGAACTCGCTGCCGCGTCGCGCGACCCGCTCGGCCGTCAACTGACCCTCGGCGTGATCTATACCGTGGGCCCTTACCTCGTGCCGCGTTTGATCTCGGGTCTCAAACTTCACGCACCCAAGATGTCCTTGGTCGTGAAAGAAAACTTTACCGATGCGCTGGCCGCGCAACTTAAACGGGGCGAACTGGACGCGGCCATCATGTCCTTGCCCTACGCCGACCCCCATCTCCTGTCGCGCCCGCTTTACGACGAGCCCCTGCAAGTCGCGCTGCCCGCCGGCCACCGGCTGGCGAAAAAAAAGCGCCTGACCCCCGCCGATCTTGCAACCGATACGCTGCTTTTGCTCGGCGCGCGCAATTGTTTTCGTGATCAGGTCGTGGAGATCTGCCCGCTCGAAGCGGAGCTCGGTGCCCTGCAGAAGACGCTCGAAGGAAGCTCGCTGGAAACCATCTGCCAGATGGTTGCAATGGGCGCGGGTGTGACCATCCTGCCGGCCACCATGCGCATCAACGATGATTTGGCTGAACACCTGGTGGTGCGGCCCTTTGTCAACCCACAACCAGTGCGCACCATCGCGGTGTTCTACCGCCGCGGCTTCGCGCGACCGCAAGTAATTGCATGCCTGGCGAATGTGGTGCGTGAAGCCAAACTGCGTGGGGTTGAGTACTGCGACTGAGCGCCTTACTTGATGACCAGGTAAGCGCTTTGTGTGCCACGCTGCACGCTCAACAACAACGGGCCCTGGACCTGGTTAACCACCGCCAGAAAGGCCGGTAACGACGGTGTGCGCTGGCGGTTGACCGACAAAATGATATCCCCCGCACGCAGCCCGGCGCGCCATGCCCGCGAGTCGCGATCCAGTTTGTAAATCATCACACCTTGCAGGCGGCCAGCAGCGGGCGAATCCTGAGGGATTTCACCGATCGTGGTGTCGGCAAAACGTTCGTTACGGAACTGCCCGCTGGCACTGACATCCTGATCGCGGTCAACGATCGTAAGGCGTGCGCGGGTCGGCACTCCCGCGCGCAACAGGCCGATGTCGACTTTCTCACCGCTGCGAATCAAGCCGATCTGATTGCGCAGCTCTGCAGCGCTGGCGATCGCCCGGCCATTGATATGGGTGACGACGTCTCCAGGCACAAGCCCGGCGCGCGCGGCGGGCGAACCATCGCTAACGTCGACCACAACCGCGCCCTTGTCGGCCTGCAGACCAAACGCTTCCGCAAGCTCGGCATTGAGATCCTGGAATTGCGCACCGAGGTAACCACGCTTGACCTGCCCGTGGGACACCAGCTGCATCATGATCTGATGGGCCATGTTGACCGGGATGGCGAAACCGATACCGACATTGCCACCACTCTGGGAATATATGGCGGTGTTGATGCCGATCAGTTCGCCGCGCAGGTTGACTAAGGCTCCGCCGGAATTGCCCGGGTTGATCGACGCGTCGGTCTGGATCAAGTCGTCGTAGCCAGTGATACCCAGACCACTGCGTGCAAGCGCGCTGACGATGCCGGATGTCACGGTTTGGCCCAAACCAAATGGATTGCCAATCGCAACAACAAAATCACCAACCCGCAGCTTGTCGGAATCGGCAAGCTTCAGCGCCGAGAGCTTGGTGGCCTCGATCTTGATCACCGCAACATCGCTGTCCGGGTCGCTACCAACCAGCTCGGCTTTGAAGTTACGTCCATCACGCAGATTGACCATGACCTTGTCCGCATTGGCGATGACATGGTTGTTGGTCAGGATCAGACCTTGCGCCGCATCGACGATCACACCCGAACCCAGACTCTGGGTTTTGCGACTCAAGGGCTGGTCGGGAACGTTGAAGAAGCGGCGGAAGAACGGATCGTTGAACAGCGGGTTCAACTGCATCTCGACATGGCCTTCGCTCGCGATGTTCACCACCGCAGGCGTCACGTTGTCGAGCATCGGGGCGAGGCTTGGCAGGGCTTCGCCGGCGACGGCGGGCGGTAATCCTGCCGTTGCACTCAGGATCCAGAAGCAGGCGCAAACAAGCACCACGAATTGTTTGAGAGATAAGGCGGTTGATTTCATCATGCCAGGGTAGGGCCGCACCCAGCGGCTTTCAACGATGCGCAATCCATTGCGCAGGATTCAGATTCGATAAGCGATAGTGGTCATGACACGCGCAGCCCAGGCCATCAAGCGGCGCACCGGGCTGCCTAGCGTAGCCGCGCCACGCCCTTGCGCCTCATTGGCGTGACGTTCCTCGTCGGCCCGCATGGCCGCGATGATGGCGCGGCTGCGCAAATCGTCCGGTGGCAGACGACCCAGATGCCCATCCAGATGCCGCACCACCTGACGTTCGGTTTCTTCGACGAACCCCAGACTCAGACGATCGCCGCTGGCGGCCGCCGCCATGCCGATGACACAAGAGCCAGCAAACCACAGCGGCCCCAGCCGGCTGCCGCGGCTGCCCAACTCGGCCAGCCGTTGTTCACACCAGTAAAGATGGTCGCCTTCCTCACGAGCCGCCTGGAGCAGCGCCCTGCGGTTGGTCGGATCGCGGGCCAACGCGGCCTGACCCACGTACAGCGCCTGGGCGCACACCTCGCCCGCATGATTAACCCGCATCAGTCCGGCCGCCTGGCGCCGCGCCGCATTGGCGATTGGGTTATCGGGCAACTCATCGCCTGGCGTAGGGCGCACTTGCACGCTCCCGGTCCGGGTCGCAGCGCGCAACAGGGCGTCGGCCCGCTCGAACAGGCCATCGATAGGTGTGTAACTTCTCACCGCTCGGCCCGTGCCCATAAGTCCCCCACCAAGCACAGCTGCCGGGGAAAATCTGGCGGAATTACAGGGTTTTGCATTGACACTCCTGGCGCTCATCCGTACCATTGCGCCTCTTTTTCCGAACCAGTCAGACGACCCAATGAAAACTTACACTGCGACGCCGGGCACGATCAAACGTGACTGGTACCTAGTCGATGTTAATGACAAGGTGCTGGGCCGTGTGGCGGCCGAAGTAGCCAAACGCCTGCGTGGCAAGCATAAACCCATCTTCACGCCGCACATGGATACGGGTGACTACATCGTCATCGTCAATGCCGAAAAGATCCGGGTCACGGGCAACAAGGCCAAGGGCAAGATCTACTACAACCATTCGGGCTACATCGGCGGCATGAAGGAAATCACCTTCGAAAAGCTGCTGGCCAAATCCCCTGAAACAGTCATTCAGCGCGCCGTGAAAGGCATGCTGCCCAAGGGTCCTCTGGGTCGCGAAATGATGCGCAAGCTGAAGATTTTCACTGGCCCGGTTCATACGCATACGGCCCA
>JANOXY010000605.1:0-1935 GCA_031418675.1 Pseudomonadota bacterium | reverse complement strand
CCGCGCCATTGGTGCCGGTCGGCGTGCTGGTTGTGGCAAATGTCTTGTAAGTTGTCGTGTCAAAAGTAACCGGCTTGTAATTCCACGAAGAGAACGACTGCACGTTCGCCGGCGCGTAGATCGGGGTTTCCGTATCGGTTTCGGTCGTCACCTGATCGCGGGTGTTGGTCCGCACCTGGATCCTGCGGTTGCCGCTGACCTTTACACATTGGTATTCTTGCTGGGTCTGCGGCTGGGTGATCGTGGTGATGGTTATCCGGTTGCCGCTGCCATCGATATAAGGCGTACCGACGACTTCGCTCGGGCTCCCATTGTCCGCCCAGGTGGACGGGTTCGGACTGGGTATTGCCGCGTTGCAAGTCGTGTTGCCTGAATAGTTCGTGGAATTCCAATACGACCAGCTACCGCTGCTGGAATTGTTGGAAGTTGTACTGTTTGTGGTTGTAGGACTGTTCCACCCGCTCTGCTGGGACGTTGTGGATGTGGTAAAAATGGCCTCTCGCGAATCTATCGTGACGCTGTCGGCGATGTAGCTGGGGTTGAGGTTGTAGAGCAGTGCACCGACATTGACCGACGAGGAATAGGGCACAAAGCCGTAGCGGATCCGGGCATTGGACGCGGTGGTGGCAGACGCAACGGTATTGTAGAAGCTCTTCATCGCGGCGCGAAGGATTTCGATTTTCGAGCCTCCCGTCGGCGGGCTGCTGCTGCCATTGGGTGCGTCGGCCATAGAGCCGGTGGTATCGAGCACCATGACGATATCGCTGTTGCCGACCTGCATCGAGGCCTTGCAAGTGACCGCCACGGCCATATTGCGCACGCCGAAAATGCTCATCACGATAGTCTTGACGGTTGCCGAAGCTGAACCTGTAACCGTGCTGCCGCTATCGGGTGTGCTGGTGGTAAAGACAACGTTTGAGGCGTTCTGTTCACCGGCGTCGAAGTTTGTGTTGAAATATGCGTTCGCCTGGGTCTGGGCGGCCGAACTGTAACCTGCATTGGTTATGGCTCGGCGGCCAGCCAGGGTGCCGGCGTCGCAAGCCGATTGCAAGCGAGTCTTGGCCATGTAGGTGCGAGACATATCGACGCCGCCGCCGACCATTGCTGCAAGCGCGACCATGCCGACCGCTGCCATTGGCAGGATATTGCCCGACTTATCGCGCCACACCAGTGCGCCATACTTGACGATGCCCCGCATGGTTCCATGCCCCTTGACTGCTGCGCACCATGCGCGAGCGGTTGTGCACCGACTTTTACGGAGTGAGTGTCTAAGAATGCTTTAATGCCCATGGTTGTCGTCCCACCGGTACCAACAGGCTATGCGAGGCGGAAACCGCGACTTATCGAGGGTTAATACGCTGGTTCGGTCAGAGCCCGGCGCGGTAGAAAGTTTACGGACGATGAAGGCTGGCGATAAAGATCTGGTCACACAGCCGGTCGGCGTGCTGCCGGTGCAGCAGCGCCTTGCGCTGGCCTATGCCACCAGAGGATCACGTGCACCGCTGACGCTGCTGTTCGCGCTCGACCAGCGCTTGGCCGGCATCGTGCGGAACTCGCGCGAACCGATGCTGGCGCAGCTCAGGCTTGCCTGGTGGCGCGAGAGTCTCGCAGGGGGGGCGGCGCAAGGCGGGCGCGGCGCTGATCCGCTGCTGGCGCTGGTCAGTCACTGGTCCGGCCCGCTCGCGCCACTGGCTGCCCTCGCCGATGGCTGGGAAGGGCTGACCGGCAACGCGCCGCTGCCGCAGAGTGCCTTCGTCCAACTTGCCGAAGCACGCGCCGGCGCTTTTGCGGCATTGGCCCCAGGTGAGCCGGCAGCCAGCACCGCGCACCGCATGGGGCTGGGCTGGGCATTGGTCGATATCGCCGCGCACCTTTCAGACCCGCGCGAGCGCGAGACTGTGTTGGTGCTCGCGCGCAGCCAGAATTGGCGCTGGC
>JANOXY010000604.1:0-7524 GCA_031418675.1 Pseudomonadota bacterium | reverse complement strand
ACCTGTACCTGCGTGGGCTGCTGCCCCGCGAACGTGTGTTGGCCATGCGCGAACGTTACTTCGCAGGCTTCCCGACCAGCTTTGTGCAGCAGGGTGACCGCCGTCGTGCTGCGTTTTCGGGACAGGAACCGCCGGAACTGGCACCTTATGGCACGCGCGGTCACCCCGCCTACGACTTTGTCCGCTTGCCGGAGTTTTGCGCCTTTGCTGCCGACCCGCTACTGCGCAGTGCCGCCGAAGCAACCCTGGGCGGGCCCGTGGAACGGCTGCGGCGCACGCCCGTTCGTCACTTCGTTGCCGGACGGCCGGCCTCGTCGCGGGCCCATATTGACGGCACTTACGTGCAGGCGACGGCCAACGATGTCGTCACGTTGTGGGTACCGCTGGGCGATTGTCCGATAAGCAGCGGCGGCCTGGCCTACCTCGAAGGTTCTCATCGCGAAGACACCCTTGAGCAAAGCACCCGTGAGTTGGCACCCCACGACCGTCCCGCCGACCGGCGACCACTGACTCACGATCTGCAATGGATGGCAGAACACAGCGGACGGCGCTGGTTGATCACCGACTACGCGGCGGGCGATGTGGTCATCCACTCGCCGCTCATCGTGCACGCCTCCCTGGATTGTCAAAGCGAAGAAATGCGCCTCTCGACCGACATTCGCTACCTGCGCCAGGGCGCACATTACGACCCGCGCTGGCGCGGCGACTGGGCCGCGGACGACACCTACTAAGGCACTCGTGCACATGCCGGGTGGGCGCGCCTGCCGGCGGCGCAATTGCTTTGCGGGTGTAGAGGTTCTACCGTTACGCGCCCCTGCGGTGGAGCCCCCATGAACGGCCTGTACGTACTCCAACTTGCGCTGCTGATACCGGTCCTGAGCGGATCGCTCTTCAGCCTGCTCACGGTTCTGGCCACCTGGCGGTTTTACGCACGCCGGAGCTCATCGACTCATGCGGCGCTGCCGCCGGTGACGGTGCTGAAACCGATCTACGGCATGGACCGGGACCTGAAAGCAGGACTGCTGAGTTTTTGCACCCAGGACTACCCGGACTTCCAACTCGTGATGTCGGTGCAACGCGCCAACGATCCGGCCTTGCCTTTGTTACGCGAACTTGAGGCGCAGTTTCCGGACCGCGTGAACGTGGTGATTGGCGAGAGTCCGCCCAGCGTTAACGGCAAGGTCCAGAACATGGTCATCGGCATGGGCGCTGCGCACCATGAACTGCTGGTAATCAGCGATAGCGACGTGCGCGCGCCGCAGGATTATTTGCGCACCATGGTGCCGCCCCTGGCCGATCCCACGCTCGGTTATGTATGCAGCCTGTATCGCATCCACGGTGCGCGCAATCTAGCTGAACGCCTCGACCAACTGTCGATCAACGCCGATTTCATGCCCAGCGTGATCTTCACCTATATGACCCGCGCTGCGATCTTCTGCCTGGGGGCATCGATCGCTTTTCGGCGCAGCGATTTGGAAGCGGTTGGTGGCATGGCGGCCTTTGCCGATTACCTGGTCGAGGATCACGAGCTCGGGCGGCGCCTGCACGACCGCGGGCTGGATGTGCGACTGGTGCCGATGACCATCGATCTGGCGCCGGACTACGCAAATTTTGCTGCCTGGTGGCGCCACCAGGTGTACTGGGATCAGAACACCCGTGCCGCCAATCTGCCGGGTTTCATCCTGACCGTACTGACCCGCGCCGTGCCTTTTGCCCTGCTCTACGCGCTGGCCAGTGGTTTGGCCGCGAGGTCCCTCGCGATTTTGGCCACGACGGTAGCCATTCGCATGGCCAGCGCCGCAACCATTACCCTGATTCAGAAGGATTGGGAAACCTTGCGCGCACTGCCCTGGCTACCCGTGCGCGATGGGCTGGCGCTAGTGTCATGGGCCCTGGCCCTGTCACGTAATTCCTTCGAATGGCGCGGCAACAGGTTCAAGCTCACGCGCGGTGGACGCATCGTGCCCCGCGACGAGACCGCGTGAAACTGGGATCGGCGCTGGCGCTGGTCGCCGGTCTAATCCTGTTTGCATGGGTGGTCGCGCAGGGCGATCTCGGGCAGGTTGCCCAGCTGCTATCCAATCTTTCCTGGACCGGTGCAGTGTGGATAGTGGCGCTGTTCCTGCTGGCTTGGGCCGCAGAAATTCTGGCCTGGGCCCTGACCTTCACCCAGCGACCTGCACGCGGTCCATGGCTGGGCCATTTGTGGCTGGTCAATATGGTCGGCGAAGCCATGAACGTCGCCATGCCCTTCGGCTCACTCGGTGGCGAGCCGGTTAAAGCCTGGCTGCTGAAACATCGTTACGGCGTCGGCTACCGCGAGGCGACCACCACCCTGGTGCTGATGCAGACCTTGCTGGCCCTGGCCGAGGCGCTGTTTGTTGCGGTTGGTGCGCTGCTCGCTGTGACCCTGGGGCTGCTACCACCGTCTATCGAACATTTACTCAGCGCTGCGGCGCTGGCCTTGATGGCCTTGATGACGGTGTCCGTGATTGGTCTGCATCAACGGTGGCTACGGCTCTTGATGACCGCCTTTGAGCGTCGCTTTGGCGGTACGCGTTACGCCGCCATCAAGGACGGCCTCGCGGAAGTCGAGCAGGCGCTGGCGGATTTCGCCCGCGAGCATGGCCGCCGCTTTGCCATCAGCACGGCATTTTTTCTGATCAACTGGCTCGGTGGCGCGGCGGAGATCTGGCTGATGATGGAGCTGCTCGGGTGGCCCCTGCCCTTCGTGCATTGTTGGGTGGCAGAAGCGGCCATTGCGAGTATCCGCTCGCTGACCTTCTTTCTGCCGGCCCAGCTCGGTTCCGTCGAGGCGGTGACTGTTTATGTGATCAGCGCCCTCGGCGGCGGCGCCGATATTGGCCTGGCACTGGCCGCCTTACGGCGCGTACGTGAAGTGCTGTGGGCGGCGCTGGGTCTGGCCGTTGGCGCCGGCTATCACCTCGATTGGCGAGCCGCAACGCGCGGCTGAAGCGGGCCTAAGCAAGCATGCCCTGCGCCTGGGCTTGCGCCAGCGCATGTAACACCCGTTGCACGTCGTCTTCCGCCATGCTCGCGAACATCGGCAGACAGATGTGGCGCGCGCACAGGTATTCAGCTTGTTCCAGACCCGGCCCCGCCAGCATCGCCAGAGCTGGGTGTTGGTGCAGCGGTTTTTCGTACACTTCACCCGCGCATATGACACCGTGACTGTCGCGCAACCAGCGCTTCAGGGCAGCGCGGTCCACACCGTCGCGCAGCATCACCGGATATTTGTAGTAGTTGGCATAACAATTTGCCGGCGGCGTAATCGGCCCTACACCGAAGTCGTGCGCGGCTAATGCGTGGTCGTAACGCGCCGCCCAATGGCGCCGATCGGCGACCATTTGTTCCAGGTGGGAATGATGGCGCAAGCCAATGATGGCGTGGGGTTCAGAGAGCCGCCAGTTGCTGCCCAGACGCACATGCAGGTTTTCATGGAAGCTGGCCTTGCCCTGATCACGAAAAATACGCGCCTCTCTGGCCATCTCGTCGTCGTCGGTCACGATCATGCCGCCCTCGGCACTGGTCATGACCTTGGTCGGATAAAAACTGAAAGAACCGGCAATACCGAAGGTACCGGCATGCTTGCCATCGAGGCGCGAGGCATGGGCATGGGCGGCGTCTTCCACCAGCCACAGGCCGCGTTCCTTGGCGAGCTTGACGATGGCCGGCATGGCATCGGTCACGATGCCGGCGATGTGCACGATCATGATGCCGGCGGTATTGGGCGTGAGCTTGCGCAGGATTTCCTCGGGCGTGGTCGACATGGTGCGCACGTCGCTGTCCATAAGCACGGGATAACCACCGGCGGCGATGACCGCGGTGGCGGTTGCCATAAACGTATCCGCCGGCACCAGCACATCGCGCCCTGCAACCTTCAACACCCGCAGGATGATTTCCAGCGAGCTGGTGCCGCTGTTGACCGCAATACCGTGCTTGGCCCCGGCCAGACGCGCAAACTCTGCTTCGAACTGTTCGCCATACTTACCTAAGGTCAGCTGACCGTTGCGCAAGACCTCGTCGATGCGCTCGGTGATCCAACGTCGATCCTCGGCCGTGAAATCAATGCGGATGGGCGGCACAGGCGCGCGCGTTGTACTGGAGTCGGATGATGCAGCCATGGGTGTTACGTCACAGGTCTAAATTGGTTTGTGCTGCGATCATCGCCGAGCACAGGCGCGCCGTCGATGCTCACGGGCCGCGTAAATCGCAGAAGCCGCCAGGTTTCAACTCGAGCATCCGCAAGCGCGCCGCGATATCCGGACTGACCAAGGCCGCAAATTCAGCGTCATTGAAATAACCCGGCATGGCCGCTGCCACCGCCTCATCCGGACTTACCGCCGGATGCAGATGGATCTCGACGTCACCCGCCGGCAAGCTGTCCAGATAGGCAAGCAGACAAGCTTCGTCGATGCGCCCGACATCACGCATGCCTAGCAGCCAATCATTATGGACAAGCCCGGCACGGCGTAAACGCGACGCCATCAAGGCCAGCCACGGCGCCAGCAAGAGACCGGGTAGACCGGCCACGACCAAGGGTTCCCGGGGCAGGCGCACCGCCGCAGTGCCGGGCGGCAGGTTACGCAGGATTTCGCTCAGCACCGAGGGGTGCAGGTGCATGTGATTGTGACCATCAACATGATCGAGGGTGAGGCCAGTGGCGCGGAACGCGGCAAACTGCGCCGCGATTTCCCGACCCAGCTCGCGTCGTGACGCGCGATGGAAAAACCAGCGCAGCGCCGCCAGCAACAGATTGTCCGGAAAGCGACCGTCAGCATCGACCAGATGGGGAATCTCACTGGCTGGCAACAGGGCCCGGCCTTGCACCACGGTCACATGTAGACCAACCCGTAAACCCGGCAAACGTCGCGCGCGCGCGATGGCGTCAGCCGCCGCCGGCGCACCAACCATCAGGCTTGCGCAGCGCAGCACACCGTCGCGAAAACCGCGCTCGACGGCTTCGTTGATGGATTCGCTGAAGCCGAAATCATCGGCGGTGATCACGATACTGCGCACGGATACTCTAGCGGCTGAGAACGATGGTGGTACGAGTTTACTATGGGTGACACCGGCGGATGCCGACAGCGCAGGCTACGTCGTGGTCGCATCCCGATGCATACGGATCTAACATGGCTGCTGCGTGGCCCGGATGGCCACTGCTTTCTCGGGGGAGATAGAGTTTATGCAGCAGTCTGTCGGTCATTTCGACATGCCCTT
This sequence comes from Pseudomonadota bacterium, assembly GCA_031418675.1. GTDB lineage: Bacteria > Pseudomonadota > Gammaproteobacteria > JADJYF01. The sequence continues at coordinate 2,283 of JANOXY010000604.1, read as the reverse complement.
GGACGCTGACACGCTGCATCTGGCCAGACGCCGCTAAGCATGTCAGTCACCGGCACCACATTACCCTTCGATCGCACGGCGCCCGCCACCATCAGTGCGCGTGCGCGCCTGTTCCGCGGTAGCTCGGGCATGGCCATGCGCATGCGCCAGGTGGATTGGGAAAACACCGAATTTGGTGCGCCGGAACAGTGGTCCCATGCCATGCGTACTGCGCTGACGCTGTGCCTGGGCTCACGCCTGTGCAGTTGTATTTATTGGGGTCCGCAGCTTTTGCTGCTGTACAACGACGCCTTCGCCTCGCTGCTCGGCACCAAACACCCCACAGCCCTGCTGCAGCCCGCGGAGGTTGTCTGGCCGGAAGGATTCGAGTTCTGGGGACCGCAGCTGCATGCCACGCTTTACAACGGCGAAACGTCCGGAACCGATGACTTACCGAGTTTCATCAACCGCCGCGGCTACCTGGAAGAGTTCTACTGCACCTACAGCTACGCACCGATCATCAACGAACAAGACACCATCGAAGGGGTGTTTGTCACGGTGCCCGAAACCTCCACCCGCGTCATCGCCGAACGGCGCCTGCACACCCTGCAACGTATGGGCCTGAGTACCCGCCGCGCACGACGCAGCGAAGAGACCCTGGGCGTCGCGGCGGAAGTCATCGCTGAAAACGCCTACGACATACCCTTCGCCTCACTCTACCTGTGTGATGAGGACGGCAAGCGGGCGCAGTTATGTGCAGTCGCCAATATCGAGGCTGATCAGCCACTCAGTCCGTCAGTGTTACACGCTGACAGCGATTGCCCACTCGCGCACTTCATCACCCTCGAGCCACGACCATTGTTGCAGTTTCTCGACGTCACACCGAGTATGCATCCGCTGCCACTGGGGGCTTGGCGCATACCGGCGCAGCAGCTGGCGGTACTATCACTGGTATCGCCCGATAGCCGCGCACCACGGGCAATAGTGGTCGCCGGCATCAGTCCGCACAAACGCCTCGACGACGATCACATCACCTTCTTCCGCATGCTGGCCGACCAGATCATGCGTGCGCTGGGCGAAGCCTTCGCCCATCAGCAGGAAGACGATCGCATCAAAGCCTTGCAGACCCGCGCCCGCCTCGCCCAGCAGGAAGAACGTCTCCGCATCGCGCGTGATCTGCACGACACCTTGTTGCAAAGTGTGCAGGGCATGCAGTTCATGCTCGAGGCTGGCCTGGATAAAGTCCGCGCCGGCGATCCGTCGGCCGCCGATCTCTTCACTCGTGCGCTGGCCGCCTCCAGCCATGCGGTCGCCGAGGGCCGCGAAGTGTTATCCCTGCTGCGCTCTTCGTCCAATGGTGTTTATGAACTGTCGGCACGGCTCGACCACCTGTGCGCCGAGCTCACCACCGAAACCGACGTTCGCTGCGTGGTGGAAATCGAAGGCACCGAGCGCAGTGTTAATCCGAGTGTGGCTAGCGAAATCCAGGTCATCTGCCGCGAAGCTGGCCTGAACGCCGTACGTCACGCCCACGCGCGGGTGATCCGCATCGCGGTTGTGTTCGACGATGAGTTGGTGATCGAAGTCAGTGATGACGGTACCGGTATCCGCGAAGAATTCATGAACAGCGGCCGTCCGGGCCATTATGGTATCCGTGGCATGCGCGAGCGCGCTGCTACCCTCGGTGCACGCCTGCAAGTGTCGCGACGCGAAGGTGGTGGGACTGCGGTAAGATTGACCCTGCCGAGCTGTTCGGCGTATCTGGAATAGAGGACTGCACATGTCGGCTCAAACCCTTACCTCCACCGTGATCCGGGTCATGTGCGTGGACGACCACCCGATTTTCCGTGAGGGACTGTCGGCCGTGCTGGCCAATGACGCGGGCTTCGAATTGGTCGCCGAAGCCGGTTCTGGCGAAGAAGCCATCGAAAAATTCCGTGAGTTCAAGCCCGACGTGACCCTCATGGACCTGCGCCTGCCGGGCATCTCGGGCACGGAAGCCATCGCCGCCATCCGCACCGAGTTTCCTGATGCGCGTATCGTGGTGCTGACCACCGAAACCGGTGATGTACCCATGCAACGCACTCTCAATGCCGGCGCCAAGGGTTATGTGCTGAAGGGCATGGCGATGTCGGAATTACTCGACATCGTGCGCAGTGTGCACGCCGGCAAGACCCGCATCCCGGAACGGGTTGCGACCCATCTCGCCGAGCATCTGACCGATAAGAACCTCTCGGCCCGTGAGCTGGAAGTGTTGAAACTGATCGCCGGCGGCCAGAGCCTGTTACAGCGTGATGAAACCGC
>JANOXY010000603.1:0-3494 GCA_031418675.1 Pseudomonadota bacterium | reverse complement strand
CGCAGCTTCTAATGCTTTACGCGACAGCACGGAGATCTCCCCGCGGGCATAACGAATGATTTTCTTTCTCTGCAAAGCACCGGCGGCGATGGTGACAGCACTGCGTTGCACGCCGAGCATATCAGCCAGAAATTGATGGGTGAGATAAAAATGGTCGGCGTGAGCACGGTCGTGGGTCATTAGCAGCCAGCGCGCCAAGCGTTCATCCACCTCGTGAAAGCGGGTACAAGCTGCGCTCTGAGTCAATTGCGCGGTCAGCACAAACAGATAGCGGCCGAGGGTGCCGCGCAAGCCGGGCCGCGTGACTAACTCGCGGCGCATATGCGCGGCGCTCATACGCAAGGCCGTGCCCGACCCTTGTACGACGGCCTGCAAAGGCGCGACATTGACCCCCAACAACAAACTGGCACCGAGCATGCCTTCATTGCCTATCATGCCCATTTCCAAGGGCGGGTGGCGCGCAACCGTGGTCACGAGCGAAATCAGGGCGCTCAATGGAAAGTAGACGTCGCGCAGGGTCTCACCCGGTTCGCACAGCACGGTGCCGAACTCGAGATCAACAGTCCGAGCGCTGAGCAGCACAGCTGCGCGGTCGGCAGCGGGTAAGTCGGCGATCAGGCGATTAATGATATCGGGGTGTTGGTCGTCGGCCATGGTTCATCCTGCTGCACAGTCGGCGCCGGTATGGCTCGGACAGCGTGCGAGGACTGACTCGATGGCGCAGCGTACCCGTTTGTTGCGCCATGCTTCGTTCGGTGGTGCACACAGTGTTGGCGGCGTTCCCAACCAGCTGGAACACCACCGTACCGACCATACCGCAAGTAATGGCTAAGCGATCGTCGCAAGCATTGGCGGCAGGGTAGGACAGAATTAAGCGAACGCAGCACGGTTTGCCACGGGAGGCTCGTCGCAGGTCGAGACAATAGGCTCCCCAATGGTGACGACCGCAAACAGTGTTGGCGTGCCAAGTAACACTGAAACGCTTGAATGCAAGTTGCGTTGAATTGCCAGACTAGCGCGGCCGAATGATTCAAACGTCTGAAAGCAAGGGCAACGCTTGCCTGTGGGGACTGGCGGGAATTTCACTCGGCAGTGGAACCCGTCGACCACCAATGGCTGCATTGTTCGTAGCGGTGCCCCAACGTCCGGGTTCCATCGGTCAGAAGTGCTGCTGCGGGCAGCTGCAATCCAAAACGTAAAGGCGAGCCCGCTAAGCCCTTGCGCCACTCCAACCATCAAACTGGCAACAGAAGGTATAGCCGTAGAGCCGCCACTAGACGTGGCACCTCACACACAGTGGTGCGGCCATTGCTCGCCGCACGACAGGCAAGCGCCTCTGTACTGAGAACGCAAAACATTACGTCAACGCCGCACCCATCCGCGAGCCTCCGTGTTACAGCGTACAGACGCCAATCTGCGTGGCGACAAAATGTCCACTAGGGTTTCGGGCGCGAGTTTCTCATTGTGAGAAACACCAAGTCCATGTCACTGCTCGATGGCATAAAGCGCCACGAAATCAGGGGGGTGACCAAGTCTGAGCGCAAGAGGACTAGTGATGCTACAGGGAAGCTTCGCGGGTTATTGAAACACGCCATATCCCATCTGTGGCGAGTTGCGTGACCAAGACAATTAATCGCCATTAGTGCTATCCAGGTAAGTCATGAACGAAACAGTGCCCGCCCTTGTTACCGGCGTCGAGAAGAGTCCCTCAACCGTCACTCGACGAAACGGCATTTCCGCCAGACTCGTGGCAGGGGGCGCTTTTCCGGAAGATTCCGCCGAGACCCGCTCGCAGTTGATTCTCAGCGCAATACTGGGATTTCGCGATGGCGATTTCTCAGTGCGATTGCCGGTTGGATGGGCTGGGACCGAAGGGCGCATAGCGGAAGTTTTTAATCAGACCATCATCCAGAAGCAGCGCGTCAGCGCGGAAATCACGCGGCTGAGTACAACGGTGGGCAAAGAGGGGCGTCTCAGGCAGCGCATGTCCTTGCCGGCGGCAGTCGGCGGCTGGGCCACGCTGGCCGATTCCATCAATACGCTGATCGACGATCTGGTGCGCCCTACGACCGAAATCGCGCGAACCATCGGCGCTGTTGCCAAGGGCGATCTTGGCCAATCGATGGAACTCGAGGTCGACGGGCACATGCTCAAGGGCGAGTTCCTGCGCTCTGCGAAGCTGGTCAACACGATGATCGAGCAGCTTGCGGTTTTCACCTCGGAAGTGACCCGCGTTGCGCGCGAGGTCGGCACCGAAGGCAAACTCGGTGGCCAAGCTAAAGTGACGCGCGTGTCTGGGGTATGGAAGGATCTCACCGACTCGGTCAACCAGATGGCCGGCAATCTGACCGCTCAGGTGCGCAATATCGCCGAAGTGACCATCGCCGTGGCCAACGGCGATCTTTCCAAGAAGATCACCGTCGACGTACGCGGCGAAATCCTGCAGCTCAAGGAGGCCATCAATACCATGGTCGATCAGCTGCGCTCGTTTGCCTCGGAAGTGACGCGTGTTTCGCGCGAGGTTGGCACGGATGGCCGTCTCGGTGGACAGGCGGTAGTGCCGGGCGTGGCCGGAACGTGGAAGGACCTGACGGATTCGGTCAACGCCATGGCGACCAATCTTACGGAGCAGGTGCGAAACATCGCGACGGTGACCACGGCGGTGGCACGCGGCGACTTGTCGCGCAAAATCACGGTCGATGTGAAAGGCGAGATCCTGGAACTGAAAGAGACCATCAACACGATGGTCGATCAGCTCAATAGCTTCTCGTCGGAAGTCACACGCGTGGCGCGCGAGGTCGGCACCGAGGGCAAGCTGGGCGGACAGGCGGCGGTACCGGGCGTTGGTGGCACATGGAAGGACCTCACCGACAATGTCAACTCCATGGCGGACAACCTCACGTCGCAAGTGCGCAACATCGCCGAGGTGACAAACGCCGTCGCGAACGGCGATCTTTCTAAAAAGATAACCGTCGAAGTACAGGGCGAAATCCTGGCGCTGAAAAACACCATGAACACCATGGTCGACCAGCTCAACGGCTTTGCCTCGGAAGTCACGCGCGTGGCGCGCGAAGTGGGCACGGAGGGCAAACTCGGTGGTCAGGCCCAGGCGCCCGGCGTGGCGGGAACCTGGAAGGATCTCACCGACAACGTGAATTTCATGGCTTCCAACCTGACCGGCCAGGTGCGGGCCATTGCGGAAGTCACCACCGCCGTGGCCAACGGCGATTTGTCCAAAAAAATCACCGTCGACGTGAAGGGCGAAATCCTCGAACTGAAAAACACCATCAATACGATGGTCGTTCAGCTCAATGGCTTTTCGTCGGAAGTCACGCGCGTGGCGCGCGAGGTTGGTACCGAAGGCAAACTCGGCGGACAGGCTGACGTGCGCGGCGTGGCGGGAACCTGGAAAGATCTCACCGACTCCGTCAACGCGATGGCAACCAACCTCACCTCACAGGTACGCAATATCGCCGAGGTCACCACCGCGGTCG
>JANOXY010000602.1:0-2788 GCA_031418675.1 Pseudomonadota bacterium | reverse complement strand
GTGCGGCCACCACTGCCGAGATGCACGAAGTCACACGCCTGTTGCGCGAGGCCATGGTGGCCGGTGCTTTTGGTTTCACCACCACCAGCGCGCCACAACACCTGGGATTCAAGGGCCGCCCACTGGCCTGCCGCCTGGCGAGTCACGATGAATTGCGCAGTTATTCACGGGTATTAAAAGAGCTGGGCCGCGGGGCGATCGAAATCGCACTCACCAGTCAGGCCTCCAAGGTCAATGCGGAAGAACGGGCCCTGCTTGAGTTGTTCTTGACCGAATCCGGTCGGCCAGTGACCTGGCTTGCATTGTTAAACCGCGACGACGATCCGGATGCGGTGCAGAACACACTGAAAGAGACCACAGATCTCATCGCGCGTGGCGCCATCCCACAATGCACCTGCCGGCCCTTCATTTTTCAGATCGATGTGTCCAAGCCCTTTATCCTCGCCAGCATGGCGTGCTGGGTGCCGGTGTTGAACCAGCCGGTAGAGCGGCAAATCGAGATCCTGCGTTCATCGCAGTTCCGTGCCGAGTTCCGCGAGGCTTTGAAGCGCCCGCTGATCTTTACCGGACGCTGGGAAGTCATGACGGTCCTGGAAGCAAAAAATCCGCAGCTCGCCAAGTATGTCGGACGCAATATTGCGGACATCGCCCAGGAGCGCGGCGCCGATCCTATGGATACCTTCCTCGATCTGGCCATCGAAGACGGACTCGCGATGCAGTTCAACTACATTTTGTTTAACGCCGACGAAAGCCGCATTCCGGAGTTGATCACCGACACCCGCACGATGATCGGCCTGTCCGATGGTGGTGCTCATGTCGATAGCATCTGTGACGCGGGTTATGTCACCTATTTGCTCGGCACCTGGGTGCGGGATCGCCAGGTTATCTCCCTCGAACATGCCATCAAACGCATTACCTCCGAGCCGGCGGATTTTTTTGGTATCAAAAAGCGTGGTCGCATCGCGCCCGGCATGGCGGCGGATTTTGCTATCTTCGATCTCACAAACGTGGGTTCCGATGTGACTGGTACCATGCGCTGCGATCTGCCCGGTGGTGGTCGTCGCCTGGTCATGGCGGCGCGTGGCGTGGAATACACCATCGTCAACGGCCAGGTGCTGTTCGAACAGGGTGTGGACAGCGGTGCGCGCGCCGGGCAGGTGCTGCATTCGGCGCACGCTTGAAGTCTACGGACAAAGCACGATGCGCGATGCCGAAGCCGGCTTTGCTCGCTGGCGAAAAAGATCGTTGTGGTTAACATTTAGATAGGCAGGAGAAACGCTAGGACTTGCATGGTCCACATCAACTGCCGTGCCAACAAACATTTCGTCGACAGCCTGCTGGGCTGGCTGCGCTTGCCACACCGCGTCCGGAACCGCGACCCAGCCATGGCGAGTTTCTATTGTGTCGATCAGCGCACATCGAATCGCCTCACCGCGATGATCGAGATCAAGAGTATGCCCTGTCGAGGGTCGTAGGATACCCACTGCCGCCTGAAACGTCCTTGGTGCGCGGCCACAAAAATACTCATGGCGCGGCGAGCGACAACTTAGGCGAAGCTCGCGCAATGGACAATTTAGGGGAGCTCCATCGTGTTGACGAATTCATCTCTCTCACCCAGGTTTAAACAAACCCGTACTCGAGCGCGCACAGCGTTCGCATTCGTCGTGACGATTGCAGCGATGTGTCCTGCTCTGTCAACCCAGGCTGCGTCGGCGATCTGGAGTCCTGAAGCCTTAGTAGCAACCCACCTGCCATTTACTGAATTCGCCGTGCGTGTGCGGACAGGTGTTAACGCTGACGGAAGCTCGGTAGTCGCGTGGGAGCACCCGACACCGGTTACTGGTGGACTCGGTTTCGGCGCACGCAATCAGATTTTTGCGGCCGTGCAAGGGACCGGCACCAGCGCATGGTCAGCGGCTATGCCACTGTCCGCGGCGGACCAATCTGCTTCGAATGCCGGGGCGGTGGTCGATCCAAACACTGGTAAGGTCACAGTGGTGTGGACCGTCAATGATGTGCCCTATGCGGCAAGCAGCAGCGACCTGGGGGCAAGCTGGTCGCAGGAAGTCATTCCTGGTGGCGCTGGTTTTTCAATTCCGCCCGCCAGCAATCTGGTCGATGTTGATGGCGCTGGAAACATCACCGTCATTTTACTGAAGCAGCGCGCCGCTAGTCCGACGATTTTCGACCTTGAGGCAATGGTGAAACCAGCCAATGGTCCGTGGCTCACGCCGACCGCGTTGACATCGGTCACTAGCACCAGTGTTTTTGGCGTGCCGCGACTCAATGTCCTTGGTGACAGTCGGGCGCTTCTCACCATTGGGGCCACGACATTCCGGCGTAGTTCGTCTGGAGTATGGGCGGCCCCGCGTGTCATGAGCTTTGCAGGATTTGACGTGGTCGATGTACCGAGTGCCGACATCGACGCTAAGGGCAAGGCCTATTTCGTGTTCCGTGCTATCACCGGCGGGGCAGGGGCGGTCTATTTGTCGACCTCGACACCCTCTTCGGGTTGGTCGGCGCCACGCCGTGTCCCGCAATTCGATCCAATGGTCATGTGGCTGCAGGTGACAGGATCGAGTTCCGGTCGGGCGATAGTCTCGGGTTACGGCGGTCAGGGCGCGGTGCTTGTTTCTGCGACGAGCAATGGCGGTGCATCGTGGGGGACACCCATCAACTTTGGCGCCGGGTACAAGCCTAGCGCTGTCGGCAGTGAGAGTGGGCTTTTTGCCTTGGGTTGGAGCGCCAACAGTGTTGCCGGCGCTACTTACTCCATCGCTTCGGGCAG
>JANOXY010000601.1:0-3933 GCA_031418675.1 Pseudomonadota bacterium | reverse complement strand
CGTGATCCCTGGTTGGCCCGAATTGGTGCTGCTGGCAGCGCGCTGTCAGGAGCTCGCACCACTCGGCTACCTCGGTGTGGACATCGTGCTGGATGCCGAACTTGGCCCTCTGATCCTCGAGCTCAACGCACGCCCGGGCTTAGGGATTCAAATTGCCAATGGCCGCGGCCTGCGCGGCACCCTGGATTTCATTGATGCCGTCGCGCCACTGCCGACCGATGCACCCGGGCGGGTGGCGGTGATGCGAGACTACTATGAAGGTCTGCGCGACCGGCGGGAGCCCTGATCAACCACCACCACGGCGTGCTCTTGGGTGTGAAATCACGGGGGGAATCGCGCGGAAATTTGCGCGCGCTACCATTGCTGCGTAATGCCCGAATAAATTCGGACCTACGGCGGCCGGGATTTGCCATAATGTTGCCCCGCCGCCATCGCCCGGCCCCGCAAAGCGTCACCTGTGTCTGAACCACCGCTGGTAGAAATCAAGGATCTGAGCTTCGGCTATTCGAGTGCGCGGCAGATTCTGAAAAACATCACCCTCGACGTACCACGCGGCAAACTGGTGGCCTTGATGGGCGGCAGCGGCTGCGGCAAGACCACCTTGCTGCGTCTCATTGGTGGTCAGGTGCAGCCGTCCCGCGGCTACGTCAAGGTGGCGGGCGAGACTATCCATCAACTTGACCAGCAGGCCCTGTACCGCATGCGCCGTCGCATGGGCATGCTGTTTCAGTTTGGCGCCCTGTTCACCGACATGACGGTGTTCGACAACATTGCGTTCCAGATGCGCGAGCATACGGATCTCCCCGAACAGAGTATCCGCGACCTGGTGTTGATGAAGCTCAACGCGGTGGGCTTGCGCGGTGCAGCTGAGCTCATGCCTTCAGAACTTTCAGGCGGAATGGCACGACGGGTGGCGCTGGCCCGCGCGGTGGCACTCGATCCTATGCTGGTGATGTATGACGAACCCTTCGCCGGTCTGGATCCGATCTCGTTGGGCGTGGTCGGTCAGCTGATCCGCCGCTCCAATGACGCCCTGGGTGCGACTTCGGTGGTGGTCACCCACGATGTGCAGCAATCCTTACGTATCGTCGACTACGTGTATCTGATGGCCGGTGGCTGCATCGTCGCCGCGGGCACACCGGACGAAATGCGCAATTCAAGCGAGCCGACCGTGCATCAATTCATTCACGGCGAAGCCGACGGACCGGTTGGCTTTCACTACCCGGCTGGCGACTTTGCCGATCAGCTCGGTGTTACCCATGGCTGATTCCTTCGGCGCGCCGATCGGCGCTATCGGCGCCTACACCCTGGCGGCCATCCGGCGACTTGGACAGGCGGCTCTGTTCCTGGGCCAGGTCTTGCGTCATTCCGGCACCAGTGTGTTGCGCCCATCGCTGACGGTGCGCGAAATCTATTTCGCTGGTGCCTTGTCCCTGATCATCATCATGGTCTCGGGGCTGTTTGTTGGCATGGTGCTGGGACTGCAGGGCTACGAAACACTGCAGACCTACGGTTCGGAAGAAAAATTGGGTGTACTGGTGGCCTTATCCCTGGTGCGTGAACTTGGGCCAGTGGTATCCGCTTTATTGTTCGCCAGTCGGGCCGGTTCGGCGATCACCGCTGAAATCGGTCTCATGAAGGCCACCGAACAAATCGTCGCGATGGACATGATGGCCATCAATCCCATCGCCCGCGTGATCGCACCACGCTTCTGGGGTGGCGTGATTTCCATGCCCTTACTGGCAGCCCTGTTTTCGGCCATGGGGATCTTTGGTGCCTATCTGGTCGGCGTCCGTTTGATCGGTGTTGACGAAGGCGCGTTCTGGTCGCAGATGCAGGCTGCAGTCGATTTTGATCACGACATCATGAATGGTGTGATCAAGAGCATCGTGTTCGGTGTCGCGATCAGTGCGGTAGCAACGTTTGAAGGTTATGACGCCCCACCCACGGCAGAAGGCGTATCTCGCGCCACCACCCGCACAGTGGTGCACTCCTCGCTGCTGGTGCTGGCGCTGGACCTGGTCTTGACGGGATTCATGATGCGGATGTGGGGAACTTGAATGAAAGCGGGAAACAGCCATGAATAGTCGCGCGGTGGAGTTCTGGGTCGGCATCTTTGTCCTGATAGGATTCGCCTCACTGCTGTTCCTGGCGCTGAAAGTCGGCAATCTGAGCTTTGGCGCGCAGACCGACAGCTATACCGTCACGGCGCGCTTCAATAACATCGGCAGCCTCAAGGTTCGCGCGCCGGTGCGCGCAGCAGGGGTTACCGTAGGCCGTGTTGAGGCCATCGATTTTGATGCCAAGGACTACCAGGCGCAGGTCCATATGACGCTTGTCGGTCGTTACCAATTCCCCACCGATACCAGCGCATCGATACTGACCTCCGGCGTGCTGGGTGAAAACTACATCGGCCTGGAGGCCGGTGCCGATGAAACTTTTCTCAAGTCTGGCGACCAGATACAGATAACGCAGTCCGCTGTGGTACTGGAACAACTCATTGGTCGCTTCCTGTACGACAAAGCCCAGAAAAACGGAGGAAAATAATTGTGAGTCGTCATTCCCTGTTACGTTATGCCCAACTGCTGTGTCTGCTGGCCATGAGCGCCGCGGCCAGCGCGGGCCTGCCGCCTGACCAATTGATCAAAGCCACCTCCGAAGAAGTGTTGACGGTGCTGCGCGGTGATGCCGACATTGCCGCTGGCAATACCAGCAAGGTCATCGACATCGTCGAGGCCAAGGTGCTCCCCCATTTTGATTTTGCACGCATGACGCGCCTTGCTCTCGGCAAAAACTGGCGTAATGCCAGCGAACCACAACGTCAATCCTTGACCACCGCCTTTCGCACCTTGCTGGTTCGCACCTATGCGGTCGCGCTCGCACAATTTCGTGATCGCAATGTCGACTATCAGCCGCTGGAGCGTGCCGGCAACGGCCCTGATGTCATCGTGCACACCACCGTTGCAACCCCCCAGGGCAAGCCCATCAACATGGATTACCGTATGGGGGCAGTGGGCGCAGACTGGAAGGTCTACGATGTACTCGTTGATGGTGTCAGCCTGGTGATCAACTACCGCGGCATGTTTGATTCAACCGTCGAACAAAAGGGTATCGATGGTCTGGTCAGCTTGCTCGAGGAAAAAAATACCGCCGCACGTAATGGCGCGACACCGTAGTGATGCGGCGCGACGGTCAACGTCTGGTTCTCGACGGTGCGGCCACGCTCGACACCCATGTGGCCTTGCGTGACGCCGTCACGGCCGAGCTCAACGATGGGGATTTGACCATCGATTGGCAGGACGTGGCGGCGGTGGATTCCAGCGCGCTGTGTCTGATCCTGCACTGGCAGCGCACGGCCGCCGCGCGCGGTCTAGAGGTGTTTCAGGAAAATCTGCCGGTCGGCCTCAGCGCCCTCGCCGCTTTGTACGGGATCGGTGAGCTGGTCGCTTGAAGCCCAGCACTCAGCGCGACGCCTGACTACGCAGGGTGTATTGCTCGTGATAGATGCGGGCAAAGGCCAGCAAGGTTGCGATCACCAGCGGCCCGATCAGCGCACCGGCCACCCCGTACACCTGAATACCGCCGAGTATGCCGGGAAAGAGCAATAACAATGAGAGGTGGGTGCGGCCACTGATCAACAGTGTGCGCACCACGTTGTCGCTCATGCTCACCGCGACGGCGCCCCAAATCAGAATACCGATGCCAGCGGTCTGATCGCCGCTATAGAGCAGATACAGCCCGACCGGCGCCCACACCAGGGCCGCTCCGGCAAACGGTACCAGGGCCAGCAAGGCCGTGGCAAAACCCAGCAGTACCGGAAAGCCCACCCCCGCCACCGCGAAACCACAGCCTGCGAGCGTGCCTTGCACCGAGGCCGTGATAAACGCACTGCGCACGATGGCCGACAGGGTTTCGTCCAGGCGATCGATGACC
>JANOXY010000600.1:0-4094 GCA_031418675.1 Pseudomonadota bacterium | reverse complement strand
TGCCGGCCCAGTTCAAACGACCGCTGCTGGCCAGAGCAACGGCTGAAGCGTCCTTTAACACCAAGATCTTCAACGAAATGTTCGTCGCGCCAGTGGCGCTGGAAACATCAATTGCGGGTTTAGCCGTGCGCACCTTGGTGGTATGGGGTGACGACGATCGGGTTTTGCATCCGTCCGCCCTGGGCATCCTGCGTCCCCTGCTCAGCGACGCCGATTTTATCCTCATGCGCGACATGGGCCATGTGCCGATGATTGAACGGCCGGCCGAGACGGCGATGGATTTTCTGCGTTTCCAGGGCCGCATGGCCTGAGTGCGGACGCGCCTGGCGCGTTACCATGGGCGTGTCCCCCAGTCAGGAACTCCGCCATGTCCGAGCGCTACCACGAACTGTACGAACTCAGCGTTGCCTTTCTTGACGCTTTTAACCGCAACGACCTTGACGGGGTGATGTCCTACTTTGCCGATGACGCGGTTTACGAAGAGCTGACTGGCCGCGTCAATCACGGGCGCGAGGCGATTCGCAAGGCTTTTGCGCCGCAATTCGAAGGCAAATTTGGCCCCATTCGCTTCATCGAGGACGACACCTTCATCGACGCCGCGGCCGGCAAGGTCATGAGCAGCTGGGATATGACCATCACCAAGGACGGCGTAGGGGTGGTTATGCGCGGCCTCGACCTGCTGGTATTTGTCGGTACCAAGCTGGTCCTGAAGCAGACCTACGTAAAGACCAAGTCCCCGCTCTATACAACGAGTGGTTCATGAATTCCGGTTTGGCGCATCCAGCCGTCGAGCTGGCGCGTAGAGCCTGATTGAACCACCTGCCCGCGAGCAGGTACACAGGGCATAACCAGGGGAGTGCGGCCGCCCTTATCGCGAAAGTGGCGGCCCAAGAGCAGCATGACAAGAATTGCCGACGACATTGACCTAGAACTGGACCACGACCTCGCACGGCTGCGCATCCTGCGCCACGATGCAGGTGCTTTCGAATCGTTGTACCGGGATTTTTATCCGCGGCTGTTCGAATTCACTTTACGTATCCTCGGCCATCCCCATGATGTCGAGGAGACCATCAACGACACCATGATGGTGGTTTGGAACAAGGCCGATCAGTTCCGCGAGCAGTCCAAGGTTTCGACCTGGATCTTTGGTATCGCATACAAAAAGGCGCTGAAGCGGCTGAAATCGAACAAACGTCTTGCAGCGCGTGAATTGCAGTGCGAGGTCGAGCAGGAGGACCGGCGTGATCCGGCCGATATCGTCGGTCATCGCGCTGCGATCGAGCGGGTCAGAGTGGCGGTGGGCAAGTTGCCGCTGGCTCAGCGCAGCATCGTTCACCTGGCGTTTTTTTATGGCTACACCTATCCCGAGATCGCAACCATCGTCGGTTGCCCGGTGAATACGGTGAAAACCCGAATGTTTTACGCGCGCGAGCGCTTGCGACCTGTCCTAGAACTGGCGAGAAGCCTGGAGAATGCGGATGAAACCCGCGGATAACGATACAACCCATCCCGCCCATGCGTCGGTGTGGGAACTGCTGCCCTGGTATCACAACGATGCGCTTGATGGCGTGCAACGGGCGCGCGTCGATGGCCATCTACGGGAATGCCTGATCTGTGCCCATGAAGTGCGGCGGCTGCGGCAATTGAGCATGGCGATAGAAACACCGGCTAACGAGCATGCATGTGCGCAGGCATTCATGCGCCTGTCGGCCCAGATCAATGCCGAGCAGAGTTCATGGCGCGGACGCTTGCGCGCCCTGCTGGCCGGTATGCTGACCCCAGCGCCGCTGCTCGCGGGGCTGGCCGTGGCGGGCTTATGTGCATTTCTGGTTGTTAATCATTACCCGGGCAATGAGGTCGTCAGCGCGGCGGCGGAAAAACAATTCAAGACCCTGGGCCGCCAGGCGCGGTTACCGTCGCTGCTGACCCAGCCGCTGTTGCGCGTGGTATTGAAGGACGCGCTGACGGAGTCTCAGCGCCAGGATTGGTTGCTGCGGCACGACGCCGAAGTGATCGATGGGCCATCGCCCATCGGCGTGCTGACCGTGCGCGTGATCCTCGCCGGGCGCAGCGTCGACGATGTCATCAAACAAATGCGCGCCGAAGCGGACACCCTGTTCGTTGAACCCTTGCGCAATTCGGGCACGCGGCCGGACCGTCGCCGGTGAACTATGGCGGCGCTAGACGCCGCGCGATCGGATTGTGCTTCGCGCTGTTGACGTGGGTTGGCTCCGCACAGGCGCTCGATGCCACCGGTTCACAAATCATGGTCGTGTTGCACGACAGTGGGCAGGCGCCAGTAGAACTGGTCGCTACCCTGGCTAAAGACTACTCACTGAAATCATTAGGACTGCATCATCTTGGCTCGCTCGGTGTTGACAACGCCTTGTTTGCGGTCGAGCGCGCATCTGAACGCGATGCGGTAGTTGCGCGCCTCGCGACCGATCCGCGCATCAGCAAGGCCCAAGCGGTCAGACTGCATCATGTCGCGGGTGTGCCGCCCAAGGATCCTTATTTCGACCTGCAGGTGCGCACGCGACCCGCTGCGGTCTCGGCCCTCGCGTCCCGCGCTCGTGGACGCAACGTGCGGATTGCGATCATCGACACGGGCTTCGATACCGCGCACCCGGATCTTGTCGGGCAGATCGCTGAAGCACGCAATTTTGTCGGTGGTGACAGCAACATCATTCCGGCGGAGTTCCACGGCACAGCAGTCACTGGTCTCATTGCCGCGCGTGCCGGCAATGGCATCGGCATCCACGGGCTGGCACCCGACGCCTTGGTCTACGTGCTGCGTGCCTGTTGGGAACCGAGCTACGGTATCGGCGTGTGCAGCAGCTACACGCTGGCCCAGGCGCTCGATTACGCGATCGAGATCCGAGCCCGCATCATCAACCTGAGCCTGGCCGGGCCTAACGATCCTTTGCTCGCAAGCCTTGTCGAACGTGCGGTTGAACTCGGAGCCGTGGTGTTGGGTGCCATTGGCGAAGAGCCAGGGCAACCGTTCCCAACCTCGCTGGCGGAAGTGATCGCCGTCGAGCAGGCGCGCCAGGGTGACGTGGAAGTACCCGGCGAACGTCTCACGGTGCCGGGACTTCAACTGCTGACAACCGTGCCGGGTGGACGCTACGACTTTGTCTCCGGGCCATCCTTTGCGACGGCCCACGCCAGCGGTGTCACCGCCATTTTGCTGGCTCTGCAACCACACTTCGGGCGCCATGAAATTGCTGAATGGTTAAGAGGGCTGCACCAAAATCCGTAGCGACACTGAAAGTGGCCGGCAGGGTAGCTTAGTGCGCCCGACTTCGACGCGACACTCGTCACCCTTGGCTGCGCAAACTCGTCATTGCTGACCCATGACTCGCTGCTTTCGACGACGCGGCAAATCACTTTCGCCCGGCTTGCCTCCTTGTGATGCCGTCACTGCCTGCCAGCGTGCCGCTCAGTTTCATCACGATGTTATAGTGCCACCCAGTAGCGAGATCTCGCTGCGGCAGCGTTGCTCGGCCATCGGAAAACTCACGCTATATTGTTCATGCTCCGTCGACTCCGTCCCTTTTTCCTGTTGCTCTTCACCGCGCCGTGTTTTGCCGTGGACACCGCTGCATCGTTGGCCGATGCCGGGCCGCAGACACTGACCGCACTATTCGAAAATGACCTGTTTGGTGATAGCGACCAGCAATACACCAACGGCTTCAAATTGAATTGGATGTCGCCCAATCTCAAGGCCTTGGGCGACGCGCCGGCCGTGCCTGGCTGGTTGCTGTCAGCGGTCCATGGACTGAAAGCGTTTGAACACGCAGTACTCGGCGACAGCGAGCGCGCCTTTAATCTCGGCTTTGCCGTCGGGCAGTTGATCTTTACACCGGGCAACACCCAGGCTGTCCAAGTGGTGGAAGATGATCGGCCCTACGCTGGTTGGTTGTTTGCCGGCCTGACCTTGGTCAGTAAGACCGACTGGGTGGCCGACACGCTGGACATTCAAGTGGGCATGATCGGGCCGGCCTCCTTGGCGCAGGACGCGCAGCGTCTGGTGCATGAGTTGCGCGGCTTTGATGTGCCGCGCGGTTGGCAGAACCAATTGTCTAATGAGC
>JANOXY010000599.1:0-3207 GCA_031418675.1 Pseudomonadota bacterium | reverse complement strand
CACCCGCCCACGACGCAACAGATCGATAATGCGCATATCCCACAGATAACCCGCCATGTTTTCCGGATGTTCTTTTGACATGTCTTCCGGTGGCTCGGGTTCTTCGTGGAAGTGGTAGTGACACAGGGTATTGGACGCCAGCAATACCGCACGCCGGCCGGTGGCTTCAATTGCCGCGCGGGTGGCGCGACCCAGCACGTCCATTTCTTCCAAACCCTCTTCGGTGCTGAGGTAGTAGGGTGAATTATTGGCTGAGATGCCAACCACGGGAATGTCCCACTGTGGACGCATCATATGCAGGGTGGTGATGGTGCCGTAATCGACGCGAAATTGCGGGTTGCGCATCATCTTGGTGGTGAGACCCAGGCGCGCACCTTCCTCCGCGCAGGCTTGGGCCAGTTCGACATCCACATTCAGCTCGAACTGATAGCGAAACAGATTGGGAAAAATCGGATCCACCGATTTACCTGACAAATGGGGCACGCCGAGAAAGTGATGACCTTGCTGGGTAATCCAGTGGGGGGAATGGACCAGCAGCACGTCCGGTTTCAGATCATCGAGGGTCTTGCGTGCCCGTTCGTAGGCCCAGCGCAGTTGTTCCCAGCCACCCTGGGAGCGTGGTTCGTTCTGCGGCGGGTTTTCGCCGTAAACCAGATGGGGCGGATGGGGGGCAAGGTAACCAGCGATAATTTCACCCTTCTTCATGACGCGATGCTCCTGCGCTGCGCGGCCGATAAGCGACCGCTTTGATTTCAATCAACAGATGGGGATGGGGTAATTGATGCACGGCGACGGTGGTGCGCGCCGGGCCGTCAAAATCAAAGAACTCGCCATACACCTGGTTGTAACCGGCGAAGTCATTCATGTTGACCAGAAAACTGGTGATTTCCACCACGTCGGCCAGGCTGGCATCAAAAGCGGCGAGGATAACCGCGATGTTCTCGATCACTGCGCGGGTCTGCAATCGAATATCGAGGGTAGTCGTCCCCATCTCGTCGGCACTCGCGCCAGCGAAAGTATTGTCTGCACGTCTTGAACTGGTGCCCGACACAAAAATGAAATCACCGGCCCGTCGGGCATGGGGATACTTGCCACGGGGTTTGGCTTTGTCGGCGAGGACGATGCTGTTGCTGCTCATCGGATGGGCCGTGCTTGGGATGGGCCTAAGATAACACTGCACGGCCAGGAATCAGGAGCCAATCCAGTCCCCCGCCTGCGAGGTGAGGTGCACTTGCCGCTTAGTGCTCAGGAAGCAGTGTCCAAATTTGTCGGACCTGCACAGCACAGCAACGCTGAGCACGCTCGCCGGCGCCGCCGGGCTCACGGTCCAGCGATAGCCAGCGAGATAGCGACGCCCCTAACAACTGCGTCGCATCTCAACGCCGGCGCCATCTACTCGTGCCTCTCAAAAAATGCCAGATTCCCCCGCCGCTGGTCCCAGCGACCGGCGGCATCGTAAGCGCGCACCAGCGCTGGTTCGATGCGAACCACCGAGACGTTTGTTTACATGATTGGACTGTTGGGCTCGAATCCGAGCCGGTGGCGCCCCCACAACTCATAAGCGGCTTGACGGTCCATAAATGCATGGGTCGCCAGGGTGTTCAGATCGCGGAAGAAGCGCTGTAACGGCGAATCCTGGCGAAAGGCGCTGGTACCGGAAATTGAAATCATCTCGTTGACACTCTGGCGACACAAATCGACCATGAGACCGGTACGGAGCTTGAGTTCGAGTCGTTTTTCGATATCAAAAGCATTGGTGGCAGCCGCCGCCTGCGTATCTTTCACCAAGCGTTCCAGCAGCGTGTCGCAGGCCTGCATGCGCGCGTGGGCTTCGCCCAGGTTGATGTGTACCGACTGCCGATCGGCCTGTTTGTCACCGATATGTGCGCGGACCTTCTTGCGCATAATGCCCTCGTAGGCATGTGTGGCCCCTTCCAGGCCACCGACGTAAACACCCATGACTTCACAGTAGATAAAGGGCAGCAGTGGGATGTGATAGAGCGGATTGGCATGTATCGAATCGGTGCTATTAAAAATGGCCGCCGCATCGAGCGTGCGATGCTCGGGCACAAAAAGATTGTGCGCGATGACATCATTGCTGCCGGTGCCCGACATGCCACTCATGTACCACACATCATCCACTTCGATGTCTTCCTTGCGCACCACAAACGCGCGCCCTTCGGGGCCGCCGGACTTCATCAGGATCACCCAGTCCGCATGCATGATGCCCGATGAATAACTCGAGCGACCGCTGACTTCGTAGCCACCCGCGACCTGCTTCACAGTGAGCAGCGGTGACGGCTGGATGGGCGCCATGGTGTAGGGCTTATCGGCGAAAAACTCGCGCTGGGCTTGTTCCGGAAACTTGGTCAGCATCCAGTTATGGCCCAGATAAAAAGCGGTGACCCAGGCCGTCGACATGCAGGATTGGGCAAGGGCTCGTCCCACCGCTGTCAGCGTCTCCAAGCCCAGCTCGTGACCACCAAACCGCTTCGGCACCAACATGCGCATGATGTCGGCTTCGACCAGTTCCCGAATAGTGTCGTCGTGGGGCCGTCGAATTGCTTCAGCGTCCTGCGCTCGCGCGGCGATACCAGGCAGCAAGGCAGTCACCCGTTCGAGCAACGCGTCGCCAGTCAGCTGCGTACCGCGTAGAGATTGTTTAGCAGTCATGGGTTTTTGTTCTCCGATTTACTAAGTGGGCACGAGTGTTTCCGTTAAAAACACACCACAATGCCGTGCGCGAGTTTCGAAGTGCGCACGGCGTACGGCCAAAAAGACGCCATCCGTTCGCGTTTCTTCTGGCAGCGTGTCCCTTGTCAATGGACACGCACTTCAAGATGCCGGAATCCACGCAAGGTATTGTTCAGCACGCGCTCGGACGATACACATTCGAAGCGCTCCACCGTTGCTGCCAGCGCGCTGAACAGTGCCGTCATCTCGAGTTTGGCCAGATTCAAACCAATGCAGGCATGTTCGCCGTAACCAAACGCGAGGTGCCGCGCGACACCCTCGCGTCGAATGTCGAAGCGCTCGGGATCGGTCCAACGCCGTTCGTCGCGATTGGCCGCGCCGTAAAGGACGATGACACGGGAGTCGGCGGGCAGCGTGACGCCGTCGAATTGGTGATCGGCGATTGCAAACCGAGAGAATCCCTGGATTGGAGACTCTATTCGTAAAGCCTCATTGATGGCGCTGGGGATGAGG
>JANOXY010000598.1:0-4220 GCA_031418675.1 Pseudomonadota bacterium | reverse complement strand
GCCAGCTGCGCCAGGTAGTTGCGCAGTACGTAGCGCGGATTGATGGCATCCATGCCGGCGCGCCGGACAGCGGGCGCACGAGCGTCCTGCCGCAGCCGCGCCCCATAGAGGGTGAGCCAGGCGCCCAGGCGTGCGCGGTATTCGTCATTGCGCTGGGTCGGAACGTAATAGGCTTCACCGACAAGCTCGAGAAACTCATCCACCACCGGCGCGCTGCCATCGGTGGCTGGTGTGTAGGCCGATAGCGCGCGAAAAAACACCGTCATGTCGGTTTCAACCATGGCCAACAAGGCCAGCAGTTCGTCCAACAAGGCTTGGTCTTGTGCGCCCTCAAGTGTTTGCAGGCCGAGCTTGGCCGCCATCGCGCTGAGATAGGCGTTCTGGTAGCTGGCACCGTAGCTGTCCAACGCCGCTTCCAGCGGTGCGGCTTCTTCGATCAGTGGATAAATGGCGTTGGCGAGCTGGACCAGATTCCACAGCGCGATCTGCGGCTGCTGTCCGTAGCGATAACGACGATGTTGGGCGTCGGTGGTATTGGGTGTCCAGTCGGGATCGTAGTTCTCCAGCCAGCCATAGGGACCGTAGTCGATGGTGAGACCAAGGATGGACATGTTGTCAGTGTTCATGACGCCATGGACAAAACCCACCCGCATCCAGTGCGCGACCATCTGCGCGGTGCGCGTACAGACTTCATTGAACCACGCGCAATAAACCGCGCGGCGCGTCGCCAGCGGCGCCTGCGCGTCGAAGCCCAGTGCCGGAAAATCAGTGTTCAAGGTATAGGCCACCAGTCGTTCAAGGGTGGCGCGATCCTTGCGCGCGGCATGGATCTGAAAATGGCCGAAGCGCGTAAAGCTCGGTGCCACGCGGCACACTATCGCCCCGGCCTCATGGCGCGGATGACCGTCGTAGAACATGTCTCGCATGACCTGTTCGCCACTCAGGACCAAGGACAGCGCGCGCGTCGTTGGCACGCCCAGATGATGCATGGCCTCGCTGCACAAGAATTCACGCAGTGATGAACGCAATACCGCGAGTCCGTCCGCACCACGGGAATAGGGTGTCGGGCCAGCGCCCTTTAATTGCAGCGCAAGCCGCTGTCCGGCGCGATTGACCACTTCGCCGAGATTAATCGCACGACCATCACCCAGCTGGCCGGCCCAGTTACCAAACTGGTGACCGCCATAACAGGTGGCGTAGGGAGCCATGCCCGGCAGTAGTTGATTGCCGGCAAACACGGCTGCGAACAACGCTGATTCACACGTGGCGCTGGTGAGATCGAGCTGCGCTGCCACTTCATGGGCATAAGCGACGAGTTTGGGCTGTGCAACTACCGCGGGTTTGACGCGGGAATAACAGGCGCCTTCGACCGCGCGTCGGTAATTGTCCTGGATCGGATCGGCGGGCAGTTCCGCGATAAAGCGGTTGTCGAAACGCAGGCTTTCAAGACCGTGGGGGTGGAGCTCGGCATTCATGGCAGCGCGCCTTGGCGGTTGTGGGGGAATAGATCGTGGCTTAGGGTAACACCGCGTCGCCCACGCCTTCGACAGCTGAGGTTCTTGTGTCTTCCACGCCGCCCACTACGCGCCCGCAGCGCATCGCCAACTGGTGCCTGGCGCACCGCGCGCTGACCTTGTTGTTTATTGTCGTGCCCAGTCTGGTGCTGGCCGCGGCCCTGCTACGGCTGGAAGTCTATTCACGCTTTGCCGATCTGCTGCCCGCCGAACACCCCTATATCCAGACCTATAACCGCATGAAGCAGACCTTCGGCGGCGCCAATGTTGTCGCCATGTCGCTGGCCGTGAAGGGCGAGGGCGATATCTTCACCCACGCGACTTTGGACAAGATCCGCTACCTGACCGATCAAGTGGACATCATCCCCGGCGTCAATCACTACCAGGTGGCGAGCATCGCCCACAACAAGATTCGCCGCGTGCGCACCACCGCCGGGGGCACGATCAAATCCGAACCGGTATTACCGCTCGTCATTCCAGCGGATAGCGAAGGTCTCAAACGCTTGCGTGAAGAGGCCTATAACAACGACGTGGTATTTGGCACCTATGTTGCCACCGATGGTCGCGCGGCCCTGATAGTGGCGGGTTTTGATGAGGAGCGGCTCGACTACCACACCATCTTCACGCGCTTGCAGGCGCTCAAACAAAAGGTGGAAGCCGACGGCCAGACCCGTTTGTACGTGGCGGGCGAGCCGATGTTGAAGGGTTGGATTTATCACTACGCCGACGAGCTGTGGGTGATTTTCGGCGTCACGCTGGCGGTGATGGTGGGCTTGTTGTTCCTGCACTTTCGCAGTGTCAGCGGTGTGTTGATCCCCTTGCTTGGCACACTCATGTCCTGTGTGTGGGGACTCGGTATGGTGGGCTGGTTAGGCTACAACCTCGACCCCTTGATCCTGGTGGTGCCGATGGTGATCTCGGCCCGTACCGCCAGCCATTGTGTGCAGATGATGGAGCGTTACCACGACGAGATCCGTCTGGGACTCGATCGCGACGCGGCGGTGCGGGTGTGCATGGGCGAGCTGCTGGTGCCCGCGTCGATCGGGATCTTTACCGACGTGGCGGGCTTGCTGGTGCTGACGGTCTCGTCGATTCCGCTGATCGCCAAACTGGGCTATTTCGCCGCCTTCTGGTCGTTCAGCAATCTGATCACGGTGGTCGTGCTGGTGCCGCTGGTGCTGTCCTATCTGCCCGCGCCCAGCGTCAGCAAAGTGGCTTTGCACAAGCATATCTATGCCCAGGCGATGGCGACCCTGGCCCTGTTCCTGACCTCGCCGCGCGCTACAAAACCCGTGTTCACCGTGACCCTTGTGGTGCTGGCACTGTCGCTGGTGTGGGGGCGTGAAACCTTGATCGGGGAAGAGCAGCCCGGCTCACCTATCCTGTTTCAGGACGCCGAATACAACCTGAGCGCGCGGCATATTGCCGGCCAGTTCGCGGGCGCCAGCCAACTCAGTATTTATTTCGAGTCCCAGCAGCGCGATCGCATCAAGCAGCCCGATGCAGTCCATCTGATGGAGGATTTTTCGCGCTTCATGGCCACCACGCCGGGTTTTGGTGGGACGCGCGATATTCCCAGCCTGGTTCGCGCAGTCAACCGCCTATATCACTACGACGATCCGCGCTGGGGCTTGTTGCCGCTCACCCAGAACGACATCGGAAATACGCTGTTCATGTACCAGGCCGGCGCCTCGGTGCCCGGTGTGATTACGGAATTCATGGATCTCGATGGGCGGGTGGCAAACTTCGTGGTGTTCTTCAAAGACGCCACCGGCGCCACCATTTACAGCGCCATTCAGACCGCCAAGGACTATCTCTCCACCCACACCGTGCCCGGCGTACAGTCGCTGTTTGCCGGTGGCATCGTCGGTACCACCGCGGCCGCCAATGAAGAAGTGGCGACCTCAGAGCTGCGCCAGACCTGCCTCATCATTGCCATGGTGATGCTGGCGGTGCTGGTCACCTATCGCTCGTTGAACGCTGCGCTGCTGGTGTTTGTGGTGCTGGCGCTGGCGGTGATGATCAACCGCGCCTACATGGGGTTTCGTGGCATCGGTTTGAACGTCAGCACCTTGCCGGTGACCGCGGTCGGGGTCGGGCTCGGGGTTGACTACGCCATCTACATGCTCGACCGCATCCGTGAAGAAGTGCGGCATCGCAATCTTGACGACGCCATCCGGGTCGCCCTCGCCACCACCGGTGCGGCGGTGCTGTTCACCGCGATTGCGGTCATCGCCGGCATTGCCTACTGGGTGCCAGGCTCGTCGCTGCGTTTCGAGTCCGAGATGGCCCTGCTGCTGTCCTTGTTGACCCTCAGCCACATGGTGGGCTCGGTCACGGTGTTGCCTCTTCTGATCCGCGTCATGAAGCCGGCGTTCATCATGGACGGTCACCTCGATAGCAGCGCCACCGGTGACGGCGCAAGCCGCGCGGTATTTGCGCAAGCATGGTTCCGCAGGGGGCACGAGGAAGCCACTTCGTGACCCGGATCGGGGCGGTCCCTGCCTATCCTAAGAGTGGTATCGCGCTTATACTCCCGGCCGGGTGACGTGGCCGAATTGGGGGGAATCCTACCGGCCGCCGAGGAGTCACCATCGTCGCGTATGTGGGCAGTGAAAGCCGTGCTCCCGTTCAATGAACCGGGTGCGGGCGATCACGCGACCGGCACACGGCACTGCTGGCGCGAGGAACCGGGCGTTCCTGGTG
>JANOXY010000597.1:0-21267 GCA_031418675.1 Pseudomonadota bacterium | reverse complement strand
ACGTTGCTCGCGCTAGCGATTTATCCGGCGAAGCCGCCACGCACACCACAGCACTCGCCGTACTCGCGTTTCACGATGCAGGCGAAACGCAACGCGCCACAACTCTGCTTGCCACACTACCGCCAGGTAGCGAGGAGCGAGAGCCACTGGCGGCGCTTGCCGTGGCGCGTGAGAGATTACAGGACGGTCAGCCCGACGCGGCGCTGGCGCTAGCGCAGCGCGCTGAGAGCGCCTCACTGTCGCCCTACGGACGCGGGGTGCTTGCGCGCATAGTCGCCAGCGTCGCGGCCGCACGCTCTGATTTCCCGACTGCGGCGGCGGCGTGGCTCAGAGCTTTTCTTCTGCCCTACCCGAGCGCTCAACAAGCGGCCATGACGGACTCCGTGTGGGCCGCACTCAGTCATCTCCCGGCGGCCAAGGTGACAGAGCAAGTCTCGGCCAATATGGCCGACCCGGCGACTCAGGGCTGGTACGCGCTTGCCGCTATCGCTCAACAGTCTGGCTTCGACCCGGACACCTTGCGCCAGAAATTCGACGATTGGCAGCAACGTTACGGCAACCACCCTGCCGTACCTCTGCTCGCGAGCCTGCTGGATAGAGCAACAGCGGCAACGGCGCGGCCACAACGCCTGGCGTTGATCCTGCCGTTTGATGAATCCCTGGGCGACGCGGCGCGCGCGGTGCGCGACGGCTTTATGACGGCTTGGTTCAGCGACCCCAATGTGCAGGCACGGCCCGCAGTGCGCATTTACGCCAATTCCGGCGAAGATATCCTCGCCGACTACCGACGTGCAGTCGGTGACGGTGCTCAGTTCATCGTCGGTCCGCTGCAAAAGAATTTAGTAGAGCGGCTGCAGACCTTGTCAGAACTGCCGGTCAGCGTACTGGCATTAAACGTGGTCGAGAATAAGTCCGATGTATCGGCACCTCATCCTGGCTTCTATCAATTTGGACTGACCCCCGAAGACGAAGCGAACCAAGTGGCACGGCGCGCCTACACCGACGGCGGCCGCGCACTAATTATCGCGCCGAACTCTGTGTGGGGAACGCGCCTGAGTTCGGCCTATAAAAGAGCCTGGCATGACCTAGGCGGAACGGTGCTGGCGACGGTCACTTACGCCGATTCCTCCGACGCCTACCCCAGCGCCGTGAGGCGCGCATTGAATATCGATATGAGCGAAGCACGAATTGCGGCATTGCGCCGCACGCTCGGTATCGCGCTGCGCGCCGATACACGCATACGCGCCGACGTAGACGCCATCCTGCTCGCAGGCTTCCCTAACAATGCTCGCCAACTGCTACCGCAGCTTCGCTTTCTTGGCGCTGAATCGATTCCGGTATTCTCGACTTCCACCGTCTACAACGGCAGCGCCAGGGCGGACCGCGACATCGATCTGAATGGGCTAATATTCGGCGACATGCCCTGGTTGTTCGGCACGGTAGACGTCGACTCATATCGCATGGTGCGGCGGCAGTGGCCGGGACAGGTACAAGCCTATTCACGACTGTATGGTTTTGGCATCGATGCTTACCGTATTCTGCCGTTCCTGACGCGCATGCGCGCGCGCTCCTCTATGCGTGTGCCCGGTGTTACCGGTGACCTGTGGATGAGTGCCGACGGCGTCCTCCACCGCAACATGTCATGGATAAAGTTCGTTGAAGGCGTCCCTACAGTCATCGGCGGAACCAGCTCGATTGGCCCCAACTGAATCCAGCAAAGCGCCCTCATCAACGCGCCACGGCAATCGCTGGGAGCGACACGCGGAGTCATTTCTCACTGATCGCGGATTACGCTGTGTTGCGCGCAATCATCGCTGCCGCGGCGGCGAGATCGACCTCATCATGCTTGCTACCGAACTACTGGTGTTTGTCGAAGTGCGTTACCGCCACAGCACGCGATTCGGCTCAGCCGCCGAGTCCGTTGACCTGCGCAAACAACAGCGCATCATCTGTGCGGCGCAGGATTTTCTGATGCTGCATGAAAGATTTGCGAATTATCCCTGTCGTTTTGATGTCCTTGCGTTAGGTGGCAGCCCTGACGCGCCCGCTTGCGACTGGATTGCGGGGGCTTTTTCTGCATAATGCCTTCGCCGCGCCGCCTGTTTCGCAGTACGACTAATTGGTAAAAAGCATATCGTGGATCCCATCGCACGCATCAAATCGATTTTTGACGAAAGCATCGCGGTCAAGCAACGCTGTCGTGATGAGCTTGCCGGTTTGATTGCCGCCGCAGCCTCGTGTATCGCCGATGCGATCATGAGCAGTGGCAAGATCCTGAGCTGCGGAAATGGTGGTTCGGCTGGTGATGCCCAGCATTTCTCCTCCGAAATGCTCAACCGCTTCGAGCGCGAGCGGCCTGGTCTGCCCGCAATCGCACTGACGACCGATGCATCTACCGTCACCTCGATCGCCAACGATTATCAATTCGCCGATATCTTTGCCCGTCAGATCCGGGCGCTCGGCAATCCCGGAGATGTGCTGCTCGCTTTTTCCACAAGTGGCAACTCGCACAATATTCTTAATGCCATCGACGCCGCCCATGATCGCGATATGCGCGTCATTCTGGTCAGTGGCAAAGACGGCGGACAGGCCGCGGCGAGCATGCTCGAACACGATATTGAACTGCGCGTGCCAAGCTTTTCCACGGCTCGTGTGCAGGAATCGCACATCGCCGTAATCCATTGTCTTTGTGATTTGGTCGACGGCCATCTGCTTGGCCAGGAGTCATAAATGAAAACCACGAGATTTTCGATTTTCAGGTTCGCACCACGAATGCTTGTGCTGACAATGGCTGTTGGCGTGCTCAGCGGTTGCGTCGGCGTGGTGCTAGGCGGCGCCGCAGGTGGTGCGTCTGTAATCAATGATCCTCGAACTGCGGGCAGTCAGGTTGAGGATGAGAGCATCGAACTCAAAGCCGGCAACGCGTTACATAGCGAGAAGGACCTAGCCCAACAGGTCCATATCAACGTCACCAGTTACAACCAAGTCGTACTGCTGACGGGCGAAGCGCCGACTGAAGACATGCGTGCGCGCGTTGTCGAGCTGGTGAAAGGCATCGAGAAGGTACGCACCACACACAACGAGATCACAATTGCCGCCCCCAGCCCGATCACGGCACGCACCACCGACAGCTGGCTCACGACCAGTGTTAAGGCAAAGATCGTAGGTGCTAAAGAGCTGAATGCGATCCGCATCAAGGTGGTGAGCGAGGCAGGAACGGTCTATCTGCTGGGTTTGGTAACAAAACCGGAGGCCGACCTGGCCGCCCAGATCGCCAGCCAGACAGCCGGCGTACAACGGGTCGTGAAGTTGTTCGAGTATCAGTAAAAAGGCGCGCGCCAAGCCTGCGCGCAAACCATCTCTATTTGACGATGGTTAGATGGGGCGGCTTAGTGGTAGCACGTGTCTCGGCCACTGGGCTGCCGTCGGTCGGCGCTGCCGCCTGACCGACCTCATCGGTGCTCTCGCCAAGAAAAATACCCTGTCCGTTCTCACGCCCATAGATGGCTTGGACAGCATTCACGGGTACGTCGATGTCATGAGAGGCACCGCCAAAGCGCGCACTGAAGCTGATACGCTCATTGCCAAGCAAAAGGTTCTTGACCGCGGTGGGCGACACGTTCAAGACGATCACCCCTTTCTCGACGAATTGCCGAGGCACCTTGACCTGCTCGTCCTTGACCTCAACCAGTAAGTGCGGCGTGCACTGATTATCAACCAGCCACTCGTATAAGGCCCGAATGAGATAGGGCCGAGTGGAGGTCATGGGCATGGCGTTGCTCACGGGCTGAGTGGCGCGAGAGGCTCAGCGGATTTCCTGCTCAACGGGTGACAGGCTGATCTGGAAAGCGCGGCGGTCAAACAGCTTGTCAGCATATTTCAGCAGCGGCTTAGCCTGGGGCGTGAGCTTTACGTCATAACGTGGCAGCCGCCACAGCAACGGCGCCATACATAAATCGACAAGCGAAAACTCAGCAGACATGAAAAATGGGAATTGTCCGAAGACCGGCGAAATCGCCATGAGGTTATCGCGCATGGTCTTACGCGCAGTAGCCGCTGCAATTTCGTTATCACCATCGATGTCTGCGGCCAGTGAATACAGGTCACGGACGATACGGTAGCGAAACTGACGATTGTTGGCCCGCGACACCGGGTCGACTGGCATCAATGGCGGATGCGGGTAACGTTCGTCGAGATATTCCATCATGATCTGGGCGTCGTAGAGCACCAGGTCACGATCGATCAAGGTCAGCAGATTATGGTAGGGATTGAGGTCGTTTAAGTCCTCGGGTTTGCTGTCCTCGTCGATGAAGTGGATTTCGACATTGATGTCTTTTTCCATCAACACGAGGCGCACACTGTGGCCCAGCGGATCGGCGGCGTCTGCATAAAGCGTCATGACCGACCGCCGATTAGCCAGTGCGGTCATATCAATGGACATCCTTCCAGTATTCTCGCTTCATGAGGTAAGTGGCAATAAACAGCACGAATAGAAAGGCAAGCACCCAAAAACCAATCTTGTAGCGAACCAGCTTGGCTGGTTCACCGACATAGACCAGGAAGCTAACCAAGTCTCGCACTGTCGCCGCGTATTCTTCCGGGGATTGCTGGCCAGGCATCGCCAGCTCAAGCATGGGGCCCGCGTGGCCTTCGCCGTGGGCCGCTTCCGCATGCTCGCTTTTCGCTTCAACCATTACCTGCACGCCCTGCAGACGGGATAACACCGCCGGCATTGCGGTTGCAGGGAAGTACAGATTGTTGACACCTGTGGGGCGCTTTTCGTCACGATAGAAGCCCATCAGGAATGAATAAAGCCAATCCGCCCCACGCGCGCGGGCAACGACTGAAAGATCGGGTGGTGGAACCGTGAACCACTTTTCGGCGTCGGCGGGTCTCATCGCGACCTGCATAGGATCGCCAATCTTGTCGGTCGTGAACATCAAGTTCTTTTCAACCACTTCCTTTGACAGGCCAAGATCGTCCACCAAGCGGCTGTAGCGCATGAAACTCGCCGAGTGACAGCTCAGGCAATAGTTCACGAAGGTGCGGGCACCGCGTTGCAGATTGGTCTTGCTATCGAGATTGGCGTGGCTTTCCAGCAAGGGTGGCCCACCCTCGTTGGCCACCGCCGCGCCAACCCAGATCCCCAGGCACAAGGTGTAGATGATTTTGTTCATCAGTGTGTCACCCTTTCCGGTACCGGCTTGGTCTTGTCCCATTTTGTGTAGAGCGGCATGAGGATAAAAAACAGGAAGTACACGACCGTAAAGATCTGTGCCGCCAGGGTCCGGTTTTCAGTGACCGGCAAGGTGCCGAGGTAGCCGAGCACCAGGAATGAAACGACAAAGGTCGCCAATGCCGTCTTATAGATCACCCCACGGTAGCGAATCGATTTGACCGGACTGCGGTCGAGCCAAGGCATCAAAAAGAACACCATGGTGCCCAAGCCCATAAAGATCACGCCCCACAACTTACCCGGCACGCCGAAGAAATCGAACGTGTTGGCACGCAGGATTGAGTAGAAGGGGGTGAAATACCACACGGGCGCAATATGCAGCGGGGTTTTCATCGGATCCGCCGGGATGAAGTTATTGTCCTCAATGAAATAACCGCCCATTTCTGGCGCGAAGAACACCACGCCGGCGAAAATCATCAGGAACACCACCACACCGACAGAATCCTTGACCGTGTAATAGGGATGGAAAGGAATGCCGTCGAGCGGCTTGCCGTCTTTGTCCTTGAGCTTTTTAATCTCAACACCATCGGGATTATTGGAACCCACCTCGTGCAACGCGATGATGTGCAATACCACCAGGCCCGCTATGGCGAAGGGCAAGGCGATAACGTGGAACGAGAAGAAGCGGTTCAAGGTAATGTCTGAGATGACATAGTCACCGCGGATCAGCTCAGCAAGCTGCTCACCAACCACCGGCACCGCGCCAAACAGCGAGGTAATGACTTGGGCGCCCCAGAACGACATCTGGCCCCATGGCAGCAGGTAGCCGAAAAAAGCCTCCGCCATCAGGGACAGGTAAAGAAACATGCCGAGGATCCAGATTAGCTCCCGTGGCTGCTTGTAGGAGCCATAAAGCAGCGCGCGAAACATATGCAGATACACGACGATAAAAAAGAACGAGGCTCCGGTCGAATGCATGTAGCGTATCAACCAGCCCCATTCCACATCGCGCATGATGTACTCGACGGAGGCAAAGGCACTCGCCGCGTCGGGTTTATAGTTCATCACCAGCCAGATGCCGGTCACGATTTGGATGACGAGCACAACCAGCGACAACGCGCCAAAGTAGTACCAGAAATTGAAATTCTTGGGTGCGTAGTACGAGCCCATGTGATCGTTCCACAGCTGCATGAGCGGGAAACGATCATCAACCCAATCGCGCAGGCCAAGCAGGCCCTTACCGATGAAACTCATGTGGAGCCTCCATCTGATTCACCAATCAGGATGCGGGTGTCGCTCAGGAACTTGTAGGGCGGGACGGCCATGTTCATGGGCGCCGGCACACCAGCGAAGACACGACCGGCCAAATCAAACTTTGAGCCATGGCAGGGGCAGTAAAAACCGCCCTTCCAGTCAGGCCCGACCTCACCGTCGGGCAACGGACGAAACGACGGCGAGCAACCGAGATGGGTACACACGCCCACCAGCACCAGAAATTCCGGTTTCGATGAGCGCCACGCGTTCTTGGCAAATTCCGGCTGCTCGGATTCTGCGGATTCAGGGTCGCGTAGTGTGCCGCCAGCCTTGAGTGCTTCCACCTGTTCAGGTGTGCGGCGTAATACCCACACCGGCTTACCGCGCCACTTGAACGTCACGCGCTGACCGGGTTCGATGGCGCTGATGTCCGCTTCAACCGGTGCACCGATGGCCTTGGCCCGTGCGCTGGGTTGAAACGACGCGATGAATGGTACCGCTGCGGTTGCCGCACCAATGCCACCGATAATGGCGGCGGTGCCGGTGAGAAAGCGGCGTCGATCCAGATCGACAGCAGTCTCGCTCATGCTCTCAGGTCTCCTGCAAAGTGGTGGTCATGCCGACGGCAGGTGCGGGCCGAACCCGGCGCACCCATTTTCGGCACAGATACCAGTGATGTCCCCTCGCCCGGTCGTTGTCCCCTCAGGCCGCGTGCGTCTTTCGTGCGGAATTCCATGCTCGCTGCACAAGCTTGAAGGTTACGTGTGATGGGCAGCGAGTATAACACCAAAATTGTGGTGGTTAGGCCTTGCGCGCCGTGCAGAAACGGATAGCCACCCTCATCGACCGCGTACGATCGCGATTAACAAGTCAGGCCAGCGCACGCGTCAGGGCAGCGATGAAAATGGCGTTTTCGCGCGGCGTGCCGACCGTCACACGCAGACAGTCGGCCAGCATGGGATGGGCGGCCGAAACGTTCTTGATCAGGACGCCTTGCCCGCGTAGCGATTCGAACACTTCGTTGGCGCAGCCCGCCGGTGTGCGGAACAGAATGAAATTGGTTGCGCTGGGCCAGGCGTGGATACCGTTGAGGTCGGACAACGCGCCGAAGAGCTCTGCGCGTGCCTCGAGGATAAGCCCGATCTGACGCTCGAAGTCCGCGAGATGTTCGAACGCAAACTGGGCGCCAGCTTGGGTCAGAACATTAATGTTGTAGGGCATGCGTAGACGTTCGAGCAGTTCGATCCAGGGTGAGGGGCCGAACAACGCGCCTAGACGCAATCCTGCCAGGCCAATCTTTGACAAGGTGTGCATGACCACCAGATTTTCGTAGCGAGCAGCTTCCAGAACGCGAGTGCCACCGGCGAACCGGTAATAGGCTTCGTCCAGCACGACCAAGCCGGGGGCGGCTGCGCAGAGAGCCTCAAGCCCATCACCGTCGATGCGATTGGCGGTAGGGTTATTGGGGCTAGCCAAAAAAACCAGCGCGGGCTGATGGCGCTCGATAGCGACCAGCATCGCCGCCAAATCGAGGGAGAAATCCTTATCTCTGAGCGGCACGCCGACGAATTCCAGGCCTAGCGCCTGCGCGGCGATGCGATAAACCGCAAAACTTGGCTCCGGGCTCAAAACACAGGCTCCCTGTACACCGGCGATCGCCAAACACAGCAGGTGAATCACTTCGTCCGAGCCATTGCCGAGGATCATTTCGATCTCGTCCGGCAATCCGAGACTCTCGCGCCAAGCGGCTTTCAGTACCGTTGAATGGGGATCGGGATAACGATTGAGCTCAGTGCGTGCGATGACGTCGTTCCAGTGTTCACGCAACATTGCAGGCAAAGGGAACGGGTTTTCCATGGCGTCGAGCTTGATCAGACCGCTTGCGTCACCGACGTGATAGGGCGTCAGTTCGCGCACCCAGGGCGAGACAAAACGATTGATGCGCGTGCTTATGCTCATGCTTGGGGCACTCGATACGCAGCTGACCGGGCATGGGCCACCAGGCCCTCGCCGCGGGCCAGGGTATCCGCGACGCGACCCAGGGTGGCGGCACCGACGGCAGAACATTCGATGATCGAGGACCGCTTTTGAAAATCGTAGACCCCCAAGGGCGAAGAAAATCGCGCGCTGCCGGCGGTCGGCAAGACATGATTGGGGCCGGCGCAATAGTCGCCCAGCGCTTCAGCGGTATAACGCCCGAGAAAGATCGCACCAGCGTGCCGAATCTTCGGCAGCCAGCGACGCGGCTCGGCGATGGACAGTTCAAGGTGTTCAGGCGCAATGCGATTCGCCAGCGCGATTGCTTGCTCCATATCGCTGACCTGCACCAGGGCGCCGCGCGCAGCCAGTGCCTGACGCACGATATCGGCACGTGGCAGCTCCGGCAGCAGGCGAGCAATGCTGGCCGCCACGGCGTCGAGATGAGACGCGTCGGGTGAGAGCAGAATTGATTGAGCCTGCTCATCGTGTTCGGCCTGGGAAAATAAATCCATCGCGATCCAGTCGGGATCGGTCGCCCCATCGCAGATGATCAGGATCTCGGACGGGCCCGCGATCATGTCGATACCCACCCGGCCGAACACCATGGACTTGGCAGTTGCCACGTAGATATTGCCAGGCCCGACAATTTTGTCGACCGCCGGTATGCTCTCGGTACCATAGGCCAGCGCCGCAATCGCTTGCGCGCCACCCACGGTAAACAGGCGATCGACGCCGGCAATGGCAGCCGCCGCGAGCACCACCGGTTCCAGGGCGTCATCCGGTGCGGGCACCACCATGATGACCTCAGCAACCCCAGCGACTTTAGCCGGGATGGCGTTCATCAACACCGAAGACGGATAAGCGGCCTTGCCGCCCGGTACATAGATACCGACCCTGTCCAGGGCGCGCAGCTGCTGGCCGAGCACCGTGCCATCGGCTTCACGGTATTCCCACGATTCGAGCTTCTGATGGATGTGATAGGCGCGGATCCGCTCAGCGGCAATGCGCAGCGCTGCATCCAGCTCCGGCGCGATGTGAGCGCCCAGGGCGGGGAAATCACGCAGCTCCAGTTCGTCGGCAGCACCGATGTGGCGGCGATCAAAGCGATTAGTGTATTCAATCAAGGCTGCGTCGCCGCGGCGACGGACATCGGTAACGATCGCTCGCACCCGCTCCACCACTTCCGGCCGCGTGTCGTCGTCCCAGGACAGCAGCGCCGCGAGTTCAGCTTCGAAGCCCGCTACGCGCGCGTCGAGGCGGCGAATGAGCTCAGGCCCGGCCATCGTTCACCACCGCACGTAGTGCCGCGATAATTGCGCTGACTTGCTTATGCTTGGTCTTCATCGCCGCTTTGTTCACGATCAAACGCGAGCTGACCTCGCAGATGGTCTCAAATTCGACCAGGCCGTTAGCCCGCAAAGTATTGCCAGTATCAACCAAGTCGACGATGCGATCAGCCAGCCCGACCAGGGGCGCCAGTTCCATCGAGCCGTAGAGTTTGATCACCTCGGCCTGAATACCAAGCCGCGCAAAATATTCGCGGGCAACACGGGAGTACTTGGTTGCAACACGAGTGCGACCGTCGCTGAGCGTTGTTTGCGGAGTCCCTGCAACGGCCAATCGACAGCGCGCGATCTTGAGATCCAGCGGCTCGTAATAGTCGCTGCCCTCGTATTCCATCAACACGTCTTTGCCGGCAATACCCAAATCGGCCGCGCCGTATTCCACATAGGTGGGCACGTCTGTGGCGCGGATCACCAGCAAGCGCACACCGGGCCGGGTCGTATCGAGAATCAGCTTGCGTGATTTATCGGGATCGTCGGTCGCGACAATGCCAATGCGAGCCAACAACGGCAAGGCCTGCTCCAGAATCCGGCCTTTCGAAACCGCGAGCATGATCTCATCTGGGTTGATATTGAATTTATTGCCCATGTTCGCTCAATTCAGCCAGGACGGGCACCAAGCAGCGCAGACGTCCTCAGCTCGGCACGCGTTTGATTTGTGCGCCCAGATTGGAAAGCTTTTCTTCGATGGTCTCGTAGCCGCGATCAATGTGATAGATGCGATTCACCTCGGTGGCACCTTTGGCCACCAGGCCAGCCAGCACCAGACTGGCCGAAGCACGCAGATCGGTGGCCATCAACGGTGCGCTGGTGAGTTGCTTGACCCCGGTGGTTATCGCGGTATTGCCCTCAAGTTTAACTTGCGCACCCATGCGTTGAAGTTCGAGTACGTGCATAAAACGGTTCTCGAACACCGATTCGGTAATCGTACCGGTACCGTTCGCAATGCAATTCATGGCAGTAAACTGCGCCTGCATGTCGGTCGGAAAGCCCGGATAGGGTGATGTGTGAATGTCGACCGCGCGTAAACTGTCGCCATTCATATCGAGTTCGATCCAGTCCTCGCCCATCGTCATGTGGGCACCGGCTTCATTTAATTTGGCGATCACGGCATCCAGCAGCTGCGGACGCGTGTTCTTCAATTTCACCTTGCCGCCGGTCATGGCGGCTGCGACCAGATAGGTGCCGGTCTCAATGCGATCGGGCAGGATGTCGTAGCGGGTGCCGCTTAGTGAGTCTACCCCTTCGATACGGATGATATCGGTTCCGGCCCCTTCAATCTTGGCACCCATGGCGATCAGGCAATCGGCGAGATCGACCACCTCGGGTTCACGGGCGGCATTGCGCAGCACAGTGACGCCCTTGGCCAAGGTGGCGGCCATCATAAGATTCTCGGTGCCGGTCACGGTAACCAGGTCGAGCACTATGTCGACACCCTTCAAGCGCTTGGCTTTGGCGCGTATGTATCCACCTTCGACCGACAGTTCCGCGCCCATCATGGCCAGGCCTTGGAGATGCAGGTTGACCGGCCGTGAACCGATCGCACAACCACCAGGTAACGACACATCGGCCGTACCAAAACGTGTCAGCAAGGGTCCCAACACCAGAATGGAGGCACGCATGGTGCGCACCAGCTCATAGGGCGCAAAAAATTCCTTGATGGTGCTGGTATCGACTTCAACGTGCATGCGCTCATCGACCGTCAGCGAACACCCCATTCGCCCCAGCAATTCCATGGTGGTGGTAATGTCGTGCAGGTGGGGCACGTTACCGATCAACATCGGCCCTTCGGCCAGCAGCGTCGCGGCGAGGATCGGCAGCGCCGCGTTCTTGGCGCCGGAAATACGGATTTCGCCGGCAAGCGGAATGCCGCCGTGAATGATGAGCTTGTCCATGGAGCTTAGACGCTGGTCACAGCGTCTGGAACTTGCGTGCCTTTTCCCAGGCTTCCCTGGTATACGTCTGGATGGATAGCGCGTGTATCGCGCCCTCCATGCTGTTACCCAACGTCGCGTAGACCATGCGGTGCTGCTTGATCATCGGCACACCGGCAAAGGCGTCACTGATAACCCGCGCGACAAAGTGCGATCCATCGCCATCCACATACACTTCGGCGCCGGCCAAGCCGGTTTCAATCATCTGGCGAATTTCAGCGGGAGTCATAGTTTTCCAAGCTTTGCGGCGATCGATAGGGAATCATTGAGCCTGGGCGGCATACCTTTGATTTTTGGTTTCGAGCGACTGGATGAGTGCTGGCAAGCCATCATTTTTGATCGCCGCAGCAAACGATGCGCGGTAGGTCTTGACCAGACTGACACCGTCGACCGATACGTCGAATACCTTCCATTCGCCGGTCTTGTTGTGCAGCCGGTAGACTATTGGAATGGAAGAACTGCCCGGCTGGGAAATTTCCTGTTTGACGGTGGCGGTCGCGGCCTTAGCAGCGCTATCGGCGTCCGGGTAGCTTATGGTCTGGTCGGAAAACTCCAGCAGGGCGGTCGCATAGGTGCGCACCAATAGTTTGCGAAATTGATCGATGAAGGATGCGCGTGTGGGCTCGTCGGCACCGGCCCAGCTATCGCCCAGCACCCACTGCGCCATGATCGCAAAATCAAAATGCGGAAAAATGAGCTCCGAAACCAACGCGTACATTTTGCCCGGCTCGGCGCGTAGCGTTTCTTTGTCGGTTTTGACCCGTTCCAGCACGTTGTCGGTGGTCGTTCGCACAATCTCGAGCGGCGCCGGAGCGGCAGCGGCTGCCAGTGCCAGCGCACTCATCGCAAATAGCCACGACGCCATCGAAACTCGCAGGAAAAGCTTCATGCCATTGGTCCTCTGTCACCAGCAGATTGGTCGGACGCCACGCCAGGTGTATTGGGTGGATGTCGCGGGCGCGAGCCCCACCACTGCGGTAGACCAGGGTGCGTCCGTCGGGAGCGCTAATGTAGCACAAAGCCGCCTATCGGTAGGCGTGCAGCGAGGTGCAAGCCTGGCCTCTCAGGCGTGGTGCTCCACCAGTTCAACCTTATAACCATCCGGGTCTTCAACAAACGCGATAACCCGCGTGCCGCCCTTCATGGGGCCCGCCTCGCGCACCACTCGACCACCGCGCGCTTTGATCTCGGCACAGGCCGCGTACACATCGGGAACACCCAATGCGATGTGTCCGTAGGCGGTGCCGTGCTCGTAACTGTTGGTATCCCAGTTGTGGGTCAGCTCGATGACGGTATTGTTGTCCTCGTCACCGTAACCAACAAAAGCCAGCGTGAATCGCCCCTCGGGGAAATCATGGCGCCGCAGCAGACGCATACCTAACACTTCGGTATAAAAAGCCAGCGAAGCATCAAGCTTGGTCACGCGGAGCATGGTGTGCAGCATTTTCATCTCTGTTCTCCTTTGATTGGTCGCGGCGATGAAACCAGGCAGCGTGCCGGGTCAGCGAATGTCAATTTCCAGGCAAGCAGCCGCGGCGCGCGCTTTGACACGTGCCTCTTCGATAGAGTCGCCACGTGCGAGTGCCACGGCCAGGCGGCGTTTGCCGGCCACACTGGGTTTGCCAAATATGCGCAAATCCGTACCCGGCACCGCTAACGCCTGTTGCCAGCCACGATAGCGGATGTCGCTACCGTGCCCGCTGCCGAGAATAGCGCAACTAGCGGCCGGCCCATGGAATTCGATGGGCGACAGAACCACCCCTAACAGTGCGCGCACATGCAACGCAAACTGCGACCAGGGTTGCGAGATCATGGTCACCATGCCGGTGTCGTGAGGGCGCGGGGAGACTTCGCTGAAATAGACATCGTCACCCTTGATGAATAGCTCGACGCCAAACACCCCATAACCACCCAATGCGGCGGTAACGGTGCGGGCAATCTCGCAGGCGCGTTCAAAAGCCACGCTGCTCATGGCTTGCGGCTGCCAGGATTCGCGATAGTCGCCATCGATCTGCAGGTGACCAATGGGAGCACAAAAATGGGTGCCGCCGGCATGGCGCACTGTCAACAAAGTGATCTCGTAGTCGAAATCGACGATGCCTTCGACGATCACCCGCGCCCGTGCTGCGCGACCACCGGCAATGGCAGTGCGCCAGGCGTCGGCGGCGGCCTCAGGCTTACGCACTGTGACCTGGCCCTTGCCCGAGGAACTCATCACCGGCTTGATGATGCAAGGCGTACCGATAGCATTCACCGCCACCACGCATTCGGCTTCGGTGCCGGCAAACCGATAGCGTGAGGTCGGGACGCCGAGTTGTTCGGCAGCGAGCCGGCGGATACCTTCCCGATCCATGGTCAGACGGGTAGCCATGGCTGTTGGCACCACGTTAAAGCCCGCCTTTTCCAGTTCCAACAATTGCTCAGTGGCAATGGCTTCCACTTCGGGCACGATGAACTGCGGTTGTTCGCTGCGGATCACCGCATCAAGGGCGGCCGCATCAAGCATATCGATGACATGGGCGCGATGGGCTACCTGCATGGCCGGCGCGTTGGCATAACGATCGACGGCGATTACTTCAAGACCCAGGCGCATCGCCTCCAGCGCCACTTCGCGCCCTAACTCGCCGGCACCCAGTAATAACAAACGCGTGGCGTGGGCCGACAAAGGCGTTCCGATCGAAGCGAGCGTCATGGGCGGTACTTAAAGGTCAGCGGATAAGAAGATTGCGGCCGCTCAGATGCAATGGAATCCCAGCGCCAGCAGTTCGGCCACAGTATCCGGTGCGAGCCCCGCGCATGCAACGCTATAGGCGCCAAATTCACGACGTAATGCGTAGCGCCGCCGAATGTCGTCGAAGTGCTCCGCGGCCTGCGCCGCCGTCATATTCAAGCTCGCGCCCATGCGTGCATGATGGTCAGCAATCGGATAGAGACTCTTAAGCAGCGCAACCGTACCACCGTGGGTGGGATAATGGAGCGGTGTATCGACGCTGGGCAATACAACCGGCGCAGGGATGGGCGCCAGCCCGCGCCAGCGCCGCACGGCTTCCCATAACATGCGCGTCGCCGCCAGGCGCGCCTCGCGTGAGTGGCCAGCCAGATGCGGTGTGGCCAGCCAGGTGCGCTTCAACAGATGACTGTCAACGCGCGGTTCGCCCGCCCAGCAATCAATCGCCGCGATCAGTGCGTCCGGCGCGAGTAAGCGTGCGCTCAAGGCTGTTTCGTCGAGCACACCACCACGCGCAGCGTTGATGATCAAAGTGCCGGGACGCAAAGCTGCAATCAGCTGGTCATTCAATAGATTGACGGTTGGCCACGGCCCATCTGAAATTAAGGGCACATGCAAGGTGACAACTTCACAAGCCAGCGCGAGCTCGCGCAGCGCACTGTGGAAACCCCGCTCCATCGCTGCCCGCGGTGGATCGTGATCAACATGTTGAATGCCCAGCGCATCGAGCAACTGCGCGAGGCTTCGTCCGACGTGACCACAGCCGATGATGCCAACCGTGAGTTCCTGGGGTGCCCGCTGCAAACCGGCGGCGTGGGCATAGAGACAGGTGATGACGTGTTCGGCAACTGGACGCGCGTTGCAGCCGGCGGCATCGCTGAAGGCAATGCCCGCTGCGGCCAACGCTGCCAGATCAATGTGATTAACCCCAGCCGTGGCGCTACCCACGAAACCCAGACGACTGCCTCTTATGAGTTGTGCATCGATCGTGCTGACCGAGCGTACTAACAGGACCTCGGCATCACCCAGGATGTCAGCGTCGAGCCGGCGCCCATCAAAAAGTCGCAGCTCACCCAGCGCGGAGAAATGTTCCGCGACCGAGTTGATCTCCCTGTCGGCGAGGATGTTCAGTGCGCGGCCGCCAGGCGGCGAGGATCAAGGCCGCCCGTCGACCGGTCCGCCTTCCTTGACGACGGGCATCAATTCCTGACGGTTGATGCCGAGCGCCACCACGGTTGCGGTCGCTACGTAGATGGAGGAATAGGTCCCGATAATGATGCCGATTACCAGCGCGATCGAGAACCCGTGTAGCAATTCGCCGCCGAAAAATAGCAGCGCGAGCACAGCGAGCATGGTTTCGCCCGACGTCATCAAGGTGCGCGACAGGGTCTGATTGAGCGCAGCGTTGACAATTTCCTTGGTGCTACCCCTACGCATCTTGCGCAGATTTTCGCGCACTCGATCAAACACCACCACGGTGTCATTCAACGAATAGCCGAGCACCGCCAGCACCGCCGCCAATACCGTCAAATCAAATTCGCGACCAGTCACGGCAAAATAGCCGATGGTGATCACCACGTCATGCATGGTTGCAACGATGGCCCCGACCGAAAACTTCCAGGTGAAGCGCAGCATCACGTACAAGAAGATGCCACCGAGCGCAAATAACAACGCAAGCACACCGGATTCGGCCAGCTCGTCACCCACCTGCGGGCCGACAAATTCGATACGCCGCAATTCGGCCCCGGGCAGCAGCTGGATGACACGTTCACTGACCGTGGCAGCCGCTTTATCACCGGCAGGCGGCAGGCGCACCAATACATCGGTAGGCGTACCGAAACGCTGCACTGTAGCGTTCTTGAATTCCGATTCGGCCAAGGCGTGGCGGATCTGGTTCAGATCCGGTTCGCTCTTGTAGCCCAGTTCAACCAGTGTTCCGCCGGTAAAATCGACACCGAAGTTGAAGCCTTTGAAAATGCTGGCGCCGACCGAGATGATGACCAGCAGGGTGGTCACCGCGACCGCCGGCCGCACTCTGCCCATGAAATCGAAATTGAATTCTTTGTGTGCCGCAGTCGCCATGGCGATCCCCCTTAAACCGACAGGCTCTTCAGACGGCGGCGGCCGTAGAGCAGATTAACAATGGCGCGCGTGCCGGTGATGGCGGTAAAGGCCGAGGTCAGAATGCCCAGCGTCAGCGTGACCGCAAATCCTTTGACCGGCCCGGTACCAAACAGAAACAGCACCAGGGCCGCAATCATATGGGTGACGTTGGCGTCGGCGATGGTCGCAAAAGCTTTTTCATAGCCCGCATGGATACTGGCCTGGGGTGAGTTGCCGTTGCGCAGTTCCTCGCGGATGCGTTCGTTGATGAGTACGTTGGCGTCGATAGCCATGCCGACGGTCAGTACGATGCCGGCGATACCGGGCAGCGTGAGCGTTGCCTGCAGCATCGACAACAAGGCCACCAGCAGCACCACGTTCATGACCAAGGCTACGCCGGCGATGATGCCAAAAGCCTTGTAATAAATGCCGGTGAAAACCACTACCGCAATCAGGCCGATGACGGCCGACATCATGCCTTTGTCGATGTTGTCCTGGCCGAGGCTTGGGCCGACGGTGCGCTCTTCGATGATCTCGATAGGCGCGGCCAGCGCACCGGCGCGCAACAGCAGCGCGAGGGTATGGGCTTCGTCGGTGGAATCGAGACCGCTGATCTGGAAACGCTTGGACAGCTCGTCACGAATCGTGGCGACATTGATCACCTGCTCGATTGGCCGGCCTTTACGCTGCTCGATGTAGACCACCGCCATCGGTTTGCCGATCTGGTCGCGGGTAGCGCGGCTGAACAGACGCGAACCCTTGCCATCGAGCGTGACGAATACCGCTGCTTGGCCACTGGTCTGATCAATGCCGCTGGAGGCGTCGATGATGTATTCGCCGGTCAGCATGACCTTCTTCTCAAGCAGAATGGGCTGACCGTTTTTTTCGTAGTAAATCTTCGAATTCACCGGCACGTGCCCATCGGCCACCGCTTTTTGCGCGTTGTTGTTGTAGTCAACCAGGCGGAATTCCAGGGTCGCGGTGGCACCGAGGATCTTCTTGGCCTCGGCGGTGTCTTCGACACCAGGCAACTGCACGACAATACGGCCCTCGCCTTGCTGCTGAATCACCGGCTCGGCGACGCCAAATTCGTTGACACGGTTACGCAGGGTCGTCAGGTTTTGTTTGATGGCGGTCTTGCGCACATCGTCG
The DNA here is from genome assembly GCA_031418675.1 of Pseudomonadota bacterium. Taxonomy (GTDB): domain Bacteria; phylum Pseudomonadota; class Gammaproteobacteria; genus JADJYF01. The sequence continues at coordinate 3,597 of JANOXY010000597.1, read as the reverse complement.
GTGAGCTTGGCGCTGACCTTGAGCAGCAACTGACTCGCGTCGCTCTGCTCGAGACGCTCCAATCCGGCAAATTCCTTGCTCAGTAGCGGCTCAGCCTTGCGCTTCATCTCTTCATTCTGGAAGCCGATGCGGACACCACCGGCCGGGTCGCGGGCGATGGAACGATAGCGAATCTTCTGGTCACGGAAGGCCGCGCGCAGTTCCGACACAAAACGTTCGTCGGTCTGGGTGCGTACGGCGTCCATGTCAACCTGCATCAGAAAGTGCACACCGCCGCGCAGATCGAGGCCCATATACATCGGTTTTGCGCCAATCGTGCGCAACCATTCGGGCGTTGCCGGCGCCATATTGAGCGCCACAATGTATTGTTCCCCAACGGTCTTCTCGACGATTTCACGCGCCTTGGCGCGCGACTCCACATCGTTAAAACGCAACAGTATGCGTTTGTGTTGCAACTCACTGCGCTTGAGCGCAATACCGCCGCTTTTTAAGGCCTCTTCGACACGGGTTGCCAGTGGGCCATCGACCGTTTCTGAACGCCGCGCTGAGACCTGTAGGGCCGGGTCATCGCCAAAGATATTGGGCAGGGAGTAGAGGACGCCGATGGTCATGACAACCAGGACCAGGATGTAGCGCCACAGCGGGTATTCGTTCATCGATGGGATCCGAATCTACTAATGAGTGTCGTGGCGCGGCTGACGATGGGTCAGCGCAGGAACGCGCGGCGCCTTACATTTCCTTGAGGGTGCCCTTGGGCATGACTTGCGCGATGGCGTGCTTCTGCACCTTGACTTCGGTGTCCTTGGCAATTTCGAGTTTGACAAAATTGGCACCAACTTCCGTGACACGGCCCAATAGTCCGCCAGTGGTCACTGCTTCGTCGCCTTTGGTGAGTTCGCGCACCAGCTTGGCGTGTTCCTTCTGGCGCTTCATCTGCGGCCGGATGAGAAACATGTAGAAAACCAGAAACAACACGGCGAGCGGCAAGAAACTGGTCAGTCCGGCCTGGGGTGTGTCGCCGGCCGCTTGGGCCCACGCGTTGGAGATCAGGTAGTCCATGAAAAGTCTCGAAAAAGAGGCCGCGCATTATGGCACAGCCATGCGCAGCGTTGTCAGGCGTCTCGGTCAGGCTCGTATTGTGCGTTATAGCTGCGGGTGAACTCGGCGAAGCGACCGGCCATGACCGCCGCACGCGCTTCGCGCATGAGGCGCAGATAGTAGGCCAGGTTGTGGGTCGTGTTCAGCCGCGCGCCCAGCATCTCGTGGGAACGATCAAGATGGTGGAGGTAAGCCCGCGAATAGTTCTGGCAGGTGTAACAATCACAGTTAGGGTCTAGCGGCGCGGTGCTGGCGCGATGCCGCGCATTGCGGATGCGCACCACACCCTGACTCGTGAACAGATGGCCATTGCGTGCGTTGCGGGTCGGCATGACACAATCGAACATGTCAACGCCTGCACCGACCGCCGCCACCAGATCGCCCGGTGTGCCAACCCCCATGAGATAACGCGGCCGCTCGGCCGGCAGCAGGGCTGCGGTATGGGTGGTCATGGCCAGCATGTCGTCCTTGGGTTCGCCTACGGACAAGCCACCGATCGCATAACCGTCGAAGCCGATATCCAACAGTCCCGCCGCCGACTCCGAGCGCAGCGCCGGAAATACCCCGCCCTGGACGATGCCGAACAAGGCCCCCGGTCCGGCATGGGCGGCCTTACTGCGCGTCGCCCAGCGCAGGCTCAAGCGCATGGATTCCGCGGCCTGGGCTAGCGTCGCCGGGTAAGGCGTGCACTCGTCGAACACCATGACGATATCGGCGCCCAGGGCGCCCTGCACCTGCATGGAAATTTCCGGTGTCAGCAGAATCTTGTCGCCGTTGATCGGAGAGCGAAAGGTCACGCCTTCTTCGCGGATCTTGCGCAGCTCGCCCAGGCTCCACACCTGGAAGCCGCCGGAGTCGGTCAGAATTGGCTTGTGCCAATGCATGAAGCGGTGCAGGCCGCCGTGGGCGCCGATGATGTCGGTGCCGGGCCTGAGCATGAGGTGATAGGTGTTGCCGAGCACGATCTGGGCGCCCAGACCAACAAGCTCCTCGGGCGCCATGGCCTTGACCGTGCCATAGGTGCCGACGGGCATGAAAATCGGGGTCTCAACCACACCGTGCGCCAGGCTCAGGCGTCCGGCACGTGCCGCGCCGTCACGGGCCTGCAGTTCAAATTCCATGATCAGCGTTGCGCCTGAGGGCCGGCGCGGGTCAACCACATCGCATCGCCGTAGCTGAAAAAGCGGTAACCGGCGGCGATAGCGTGGGCATAGGCGGTCATGATGCGGTGGTGACCGGCAAACGCCGACACCAGCATTAGCAAGGTCGAGCGTGGCAGATGGAAATTGGTCAACAATGCGTCAACGACACGAAACTGAAAGCCCTCGCGAATGAACAGTCGGGTATCACCACGAAACGGCGCCAGACAGCCGCTGTCCTGCGCGGCACTCTCCAAAGCTCGGGCAACGGTCGTACCCAGGGCCAATACCCGACCACCACCGGCCTGGGCGGCGGCGATGGTTTCGCACGCTTGCGCACTCACTTCAATTCGCTCCGCGTGCATGACGTGGTCTTCGATTGCATCGCCACGGATGGGCTGAAAAGTCCCGGCACCGACGTGCAAAGTCACTTTGGCGATGCTGACCCCGCGCGCGGCGATGTCCGCCAACAGCGCTTCATCAAGATGCAAGCCCGCAGTCGGGGCCGCCACCGCACCGGGGCGGCTGGCGAATACCGTCTGATAACGCTCTGCGTCCTGCGCGTCATCGGCGCGGGTGATATAGGGCGGCAAGGGGATATGACCGCTGGCCGCCAGCAGATCTGGCAGCTCGGCGCCGTCGGCCCCCTCGATGAGAAACAAGTCCCCTTCCCTGCCCCACACCTCAATAGCACCTGCCGGTTCAAGATTGATGCGGGTGCCGGGCCGGGTGGGCTTACTGGCGCGCAGGTGGGCCATGGCCTGATGGGGTGACATCACCCGTTCGATCAATATCTCGACTGCGCCGCCACTGAGCTTGCGACCGAACAGACGCGCCGGGATCACACGCGTGTCGTTCAATACCAGCACATCACCCGCTTGGCACAAGGAAGGCATATCGGCAATGCTTCTATCGCTCCACGCCCCGACTGCTTCACCCAATAGCAAAAGCCGCGCATCGCGACGCCGAGCCGTCGGATATTGCGCGATTTGAGCGTCAGGCAAGACGTAGTCGAAGTCGGAAAGCTGCACGGGCGCGATACTACCAGAGCCTGCCGGGCGACAGTCGACCGCGCAGCGCGCTTTCAATATACTCGCGGCCCTTCGCACACCTTGCCGGGATGGCGGAACTGGTAGACGCGCCAGACTCAAAATCTGGTATCCGTAAGGATGTGGGGGTTCGATTCCCCCTCCCGGTACCAAGGAAATTGAAGATCGGATCCGATCGGTGATTTTCCTAGCAATCACATAGCAATCACCGCGACACCTTTCCGTAGCGTGATCCTTCTCCGAACGGTGCCCGATTCACTCGGCGCTGATCGCGCAGTCAACTTCAGTTGCGGCATGGGCCCAACCGGCCC
>JANOXY010000596.1:0-2242 GCA_031418675.1 Pseudomonadota bacterium | reverse complement strand
CGCGACTAACAATTCCGCCGTGCGTTCGGTTTCCTGATGGGTCATGCCGGCGACAGGTTCGTCGATCAAAAGCAGTTGGGGTTCCTGCATGATCAGCATGCCGATCTCCAGCCATTGTTTCTGGCCGTGGGACAAAGCACCGGCGCGCTGCTCGCGCTGTTCCGTGAGACCAATCAAGGCCAGAATTTCAGCGATACGATCTTGTGCCTGGCCGTCGAGTCTGGCGCGCAGGGTAGACCACACACCCTTGGCGGCACGCATGGCGAGTTCGAGATTGACGAACACCGACAGCTGCTCGAACACCGTGGGTTTCTGGAACTTGCGACCAATGCCGGCCTGCGCAATTTGTGGCTCGGTCATCTTCAAGAGGTTCAACTGGGGGCCGAACCAGGCCTGGCCACGGTCGGGGCGTGTTTTGCCGGTAATGACGTCCATCATGGTGCTTTTGCCGGCGCCGTTGGGGCCGATGATGCAGCGCAGTTCGCCGGGTTCAACATAGAGCGTCAATTCATTCAGGGCGCGAAAGCCATCGAAACTGACGGTGATGTTCTCGATATACAAAGTGCCGGTGCTGACCCGCGAAGCGAGGCTGTCGGCGCGTGTACCGGCGGCGGCAAATTCATCCCACCAGGTGGATGGCGCGAGCTCAGTCGATGGTTGGTTCAAGCCGGCTGCTCCTTGCGCAGGTAGCCGGCGATGCCACGCGGAATGAATAAAGTCACCAGTACGAACACAGCCCCCAATACAAACAACCACAGCTCGGGCAAAGCACCTGTGAAGTAGGTCTTGGCATAATTCACCGCGAAGGCGCCGAGCAGTGCGCCATAGAGGGTGCCGCGCCCACCTACCGCGACCCAGATCACCAGCTCGATGGAATTCAGGGGTGAGAACTCGCCGGGATTGATGATGCCAACCTGAGGTACATAGAGCGCGCCCGCGATCCCGGCCAGGATGGCCGAGGCGACAAACACCCACAGCTTGTAGTGTTCGACTTTGTAACCAATGAAGCGCGCGCGATTTTCAGCATCGCGTACGGCTACCAGCACGCGGCCGAATTTTGAATTGATAAGCGCGCGACAAGCAGCGTAGGCCAGGGCCAGCACAGTGGCCGACAAAACAAACAGGGTGATGCGCGTGGTGTCGGCCTGCAGATCGAAGCCAAGGATTTCCTTGAAGTCGGTCAGGCCGTTATTGCCGCCGAAGCCCATCTCATTGCGGAAAAAGGCCAATAGCAGGGCGTAGGTCAGGGCTTGGGTAATGATCGAAAGATAAACTCCGGTGACGCGCGAACGAAAGGCAAAATAGCCGAATACCCCCGCCAGCAAACCCGGCACCAGCACCACCATCGCCAGCGCGTAGGGAAAGCTGTCAAAGCCCCACCACGCCATCGGCAGTTCTTTCCAGTTCAGAAACACCATGAAATCCGGCAGCTCGGCATTGCCATACACGCCGCGTGTGCCGATCTGACGCATGAGATGCATGCCCATCGCATAACCGCCCAGGGCGAAAAACGCACCATGGCCGAGGCTCAGAATGCCGCCGAAGCCCCACACCAGATCCACCGACAAAGCGAGCAGGGCAAACGCCAGGTATTTGCCGAGCAAGGTCACGGTATAGGTGGAGACATGCAGCGCGTTGCTTTCCGGCACGCCGAGGTTTAGCACCGGCACCAATACGGCTAACGCCAGCAGAATGCCGTACACGTAGTAATCAGGATGGGAGCGACGCAGGATATTCATCGATTACCCTTCTGCCGAGCGACCACGCTGTGGGAACAGTCCGCGTGGCCATTTCTGAATGAACAGAATGATGAAAAACAGCACCAGAATTTTGGCCAGTACCGCACCCGCGAAGGGTTCGAGGAATTTGTTGGCGATGCCCAGTGACAATCCCGCGACCAGCGTGCCCCACAGACTGCCGACACCGCCAAAAACCACCACCATGAACGAATCGATGATGTAGGACTGACCAAGATTCGGACCGACGTTGGTAAGCTGGCTGAGCGCTACGCCCGCGAGGCCCGCGACGCCGGAACCCAGGCCGAAGGTCAGGGCATCGACCCAGCCGGCGCGCACGCCCATGGCCCGCGCCATGGCCCGATTCTGGGCAACGGCACGCACGTGCAGGCCGAGGGAGGTATAACGCAGCAAAGCCAGCAGCGCCGCAAATACCAGGGCGCTGAAGACGATGATGTAGAGTCGGTTCCAAGTTAAAGCCAGCGCATCGCCCAGCAGGAGTTGAC
>JANOXY010000595.1:0-8961 GCA_031418675.1 Pseudomonadota bacterium | reverse complement strand
ACATTTTCGACTCCCAGGGTGGCTCGCATTTGCAGCAGATGTACTTCGTGCGCGACACCGCGGCCAACACCTGGCAGATGCATACCTATGTTGACGGCGTTTTTGTCGGTGGTCCGAGCCCCATTACGTTTGACGGTGCCGGCGTTTTAGCGACTCCGGCCAATGGCCAGATAGTGCTGCCCGCCTTCACACCAGCAGCGGGTGTGAACCCGATGAACGTGACCACTACCGTCACCGGTTCAACCATGTTTGGTGCGGACTTTGGCGTCAACAAACTGACCCAGGATGGGTACACCACGGGTCGTCTGGCGGGCATCGATATCGACACCGAAGGTGTCGTTCTCGCGCGTTTCACCAACGGTCAGTCCGCTGTGCAGGGGCAGGTCGGCCTGGCCAATTTCCCCAATCCGCAAGGCCTGCGCCCCGCTGGTGGTAATGCCTGGCAAGAATCCTTCGCCGCGGGTGTGGTGCTGCAAGGCAAGCCCGGCACCGCCAGTCTCGGTTTGATTCAGGGCGGTGCGCTCGAGGAATCGAACGTGGATCTCTCTTCGGAGCTGGTGGCCTTGATCATCGCGCAGCGCAATTTTCAGGCGAATACCGAGGTGATTAAAACCGCTGACGCTGTGACGCAATCCGTCATAAATATCCGTTGATCCCTTAACGCACGCGTCGGGCGAGGCAAGCACCATGGACCGTATGATCTATCTGGCAATGTCTGCTGCCCAGCAGATGATGAATGGCCAGGCAATGGCCGCGCACAATCTTGCCAACGCCAACACCGTCGGTTTCAAAGCCGACTTCGAAGCAGCGCGTGCGATGCCGGTCTATGGCAATGGGCTACCAACACGCGCCTACGCGATGATCGAACGCCCGGGCGTAAGTTTTGCGCCCGGTTCCATCGAGACCACCGGCAACGATCTCGATGTCGCGGTCAACGGCGATGGATTCATTGCCGTGCTGGCACCCGATGGCAGTGAGGCTTACACCCGTGCCGGCGATCTGCAATTGAACGTCAACGGTCAGCTCATGACCGGTGCGGGTCGACCCGTGCTCGGCAACGGTGGCCCGATCGCCCTGCCGCCGTCGCAGTCCGTCACCATCGGCGTGGACGGCACGATCTCGATACGCCCGGTTGGCCAGGAAGCCAACACACTGGCACAGGTCGACCGCATCAAACTCGTTAATCCTGACGTCAAACAATTGCGCAAGGGCACCGACGGTTTGTTCCGCCTCGCCGATCAGACGCCGGCGCCGCCCGACGCTGCCGTGGTCCTGGCGCGCGGTGCGCTGGAGCGCAGTAATGTCAACAGCGTGGCCGAGATGGTGCAGCTCATCACCAACTCGCGCCAATACGACATGGCCGTCAAGGCCATGAGCACTGCCCAGCAGATCGACACCGCCGGTGCCAAGCTGCTCAGCATGAACAATTGAATTTCATCTAACTAAACACACGCGCGGAAGCTAAGCCCATGGCATCAGCACTGAACATCGCCCAGACCGGACTCGACGCACAGCAGACCCGCTTGTCGATCATTTCGAACAACCTGGCCAACGTCGCCACCACGGGCTACAAAAAGAGTCGCCCGAATTTTGAGGACCTGCTCTACGAGACCATCTCGCAACCTGGCGCATCGTCCTCACAAAGCACTGAATTACCGTCGGGCCTCATGCTCGGCACCGGCGTGCGTACGGTCTCAACTGCGAAGATTTTCACCCAGGGCACGCTGTCGCAAACCGAGAACGCGCTTGACGTCGCGATCCAGGGGCGCGGTTTTTTGCAGGTGTTATTACCCGACGGATCGACCGCTTACACCCGCGATGGTGGACTGTCGATGAATTCCCAGGGGCAGATAGTCACTTCGTCGGGCTATCAGGTCGATCCGGCCATCACCATTCCGGCCTCAACCCTGTCGATCACGATCGCACCTGATGGCACGGTGTCGGCCCTCACGGCTGGCGAAACTGCACCGACCCAGGTTGGCAACATTCAGCTCGCGGATTTCATCAACCCCCAGGGACTGCAACCCATCGGTCAGAACCTGTTCAAAGAATCGGTCGCCAGCGGCAATCCGCAAACCAGCACACCGGGCTTGAATGGCCTTGGCACGCTGATTCAGGGCTCGGTCGAAGGCTCCAACGTGAATTCAGTCGAAGAGCTGGTCGACATGATCGAGACCCAACGGTCTTACGAAATGAATTCCAAAGCCATTCAGACCGTCGATGAAATGCTGCAATTTGTTACCCAGCAGCTATAAGCAGCCACGCATGGAGTTTCGTCTCATGTTCATTCTTCGTTGTGCTCTTACCTTGCGTGTTGTGTGTGTCGGTGGATTGGTGGTGGTGCTCACCGCGTGCGAAGCACCGCCGCGGCGCGATCCGGACTATGCGGCCTCTTACCCAGCGGCGCACCAGAGTCCGGCACAGGCCCAGGCGGCTAGCGGTGCGATTTTCCAAGGCGGATACGACATCGCTTTGTTTGAGGACCTGCGAGCCCACCGCATTGGCGACATCCTGACCGTGCGTCTGTCCGAGAGCAACCAGGCGGCGAAGTCGAATAACAATGCGGTCAAAAAATCCGGCACTGCAAACCTCAAAAACCCGACCATACTTGGTGCGAAACCAGAATTTCTATTGCCGGGTGTGCTGCCCCTGGCGGAAGTGGCGAACAACTCGCTGGAGACCGATCTCGCTTCGAGCAACGACTATTCGGGCAAGGCAGATTCCAAACAAAGTAATTCTTTGAACGGCAGCATTACGGTGACGGTTGCCGATGTCCTGCCTAACGGCAATCTGGTGATCCGTGGTGAGAAGCGTCTCAATCTGAACCAGGGCAACGAATACATCAAGATTTCGGGCATGGTCAGGGCGGTCGACGTTGCTTCTGATAACTCAGTGCTGTCGACCAAGATTGCCGACGCGACGATTGTCTACAGCGGCGATGGCGCCAATGCCGACTCCAGTAAAGTCGGCTGGTTGGGGCGCTTTTTCATGAGCGCAGCCTTTCCTTTTTGACGGTCAATCATGACCCCCAATATCCAAATGCAAGTGCGCTTGCGGAGTAGCCAGACCATGATCCGAATTTTTGTCGTTGTGTTTGGGCTGTTGTGTGTGGTGAGCAACGCCGGCGCCGAGCGCATCAAGGATCTTGCCCAGGTCGCGGGTGTACGTGACAACCAGTTGGTGGGTTATGGACTGGTGATGGGACTCAATGGTACCGGTGATCAGACTTCCCAGACGCCCTTCACCATTCAAAGTATTCGCAGCATGCTCGCGCAGATGGGCGTGGTTGTGCCGGCCACCGTCAATCCGCAGTTGAAGAACGTCGCGGCCGTGATGGTGCATGCCAACCTGCCGCCCTTCGCTAAACCCGGTTCGACCATCGACATCACGGTGTCTTCGATGGGCAATGCCAAGAGTCTGCGCGGCGGCAGTCTGATTATGACGCCCTTGAAGGGCGCCGACGGCAATATCTACGCCATGGCCCAGGGCAATCTGGTGGTGGGCGGTTTCGGAATTGAATCCAAAGACGGCTCAAGCATTACCGTCAATGTGCCCAGTGTCGGACGTATTCCCAACGGCGCGACCGTTGAACGCGAAGTGGCGACGCCCTTCGCTCAAGGTGACTTCCTGACCTTGAACCTGCATCGCCAGGACTTCACAACGGCAACACGCATGGCACAAGCCATCGACAAAAGTCTCGGCGGTCAATCCGCAACCGCAGTTGATGCCTCATCGGTACGAGTGTTGGCGCCGGCGGATCCGACGCAGCGCGTGTCCTTCATGTCGATAGTTGAAAACATTGAACTCAGCCCCGGCGACGCACCTGCCAAAGTGGTGGTCAACTCGCGCACCGGTACTGTCGTGATCGGCAATAAAGTTACCGTCACCGCGGCGGCGGTCACCCATGGCAGTTTGACCGTGACCATCAGCAATGACCCCATCGTCAGTCAACCGGGCCCGCTGTCGGGCGGGGAGACCGCGGTGGTCGACAAACAGAACATCTCGGTCGAGCAAAAGAAGAACCGCATGTTCCTGTTTAATCCAGGCGTATCACTCGACGAGATCGTGCAGGCGGTCAATGGTGTAGGCGCCGCGCCGGGCGATTTGGTGGCGATACTGGAAGCGCTGAAAGAAGCCGGTGCGCTGCGCGCCGAGCTGATCGTGATCTAGTTGGCCCTGCTGCTGCGATTGCCGTCTTGCCATCGCAGCTTGCCGCCAGCGCGGCAGCTTTTGCCGCCAGCCCCAGCGCTTTCGCGGCCAAACTAGCTTTTTTTCGCTCGATCCACATTGGCATTACTTGTGCAACGTGTCAGGCATGAGTGAACAGGCCAACAAACGGATCAGCGACACCAGCGCGGGCGGTTACGTTGATTTCTCGCGCTTTAGCACGATGCGCAGCCGCGCCCATCGCGACGGCGATGGCACCATGCAACAGGTCGCCGATGAGTTCGAAGCGATGTTCGCTGAGTTGATGTTGAAAGCCGCGCGCGAAGCCGACAACGGCGATGGCATGTTCGACTCCAGTGAGCTCGATACCTACCACGAGCTGCTGGATAGTCAGCTCGCGCAATCGCTGGCCAAGAACCAGGACTTTGGCTTCAGCACGATGCTGACCCAGCAGTTTGCCGGCGAATTGGCCCAAGCCAGGGTCCGAGCAGGGGCGGGCACGACCTCGGTGCTGCCCAAGACCGCGACCTTGAATAGCATCGAAGCACCGCTGCGCGTAGGCATCACCACGCTGCCACCCGCATTGCGCGCAACCGTATTTGGAAAACGCGGCGACCTCAGCGTAGACCGCCAGGCCTTCGTGGATGAGATTGCACCGATCTCACAATCGGCGGCCAGTGCGCTGGGTGTCGCACCACGCGCCTTGATGGCGCAGGCCGCGCTCGAGTCGGGCTGGGGTAAACACGTCATTCGTATGCCCGATGGCACAAGTTCGCACAACTATTTTGGTATCAAGGCCAGTGCCGGCTGGCGCGGCGAGGTCGTCAAAGTGGCGACTACCGAATACGTCGGCGGCCGTGCGCTGACGGTCAACGCACAATTTCGCGCTTATCCCGATGCTAAAGCCGCGTTTGAAGATTACGTGGATTTCATCGGGCGCAATCCGCGTTACAAACAAGCGCTCGCCCATGGCGCCAACGCCGCTTCCTACGCACGGCAGCTGGAAGCCGCGGGTTACGCCACCGATCCCAACTACGCCAATAAGATCATGGCCATCCTGTCCGGCGACGGATTGGATGGTATCAAGTCAAATTCTCCCCAAGTGAGTAACTGATATGTCCGGAGATACCTTCAATATCGGTTTGTCGGCCTTGCTGGCGTCGCAGCGCGGCCTGTCGACCACAGGACACAACATTGCTAACGTCAATACCGACGGCTACTCCCGCCAGCGGGTCGCCTTTGAGTCCCGGCAACCACAATTTGTCGGCATTGGTTATGCGGGCAAGGGTGTTGATATTGCGTCGATTACGCGCATGGCGAACGATTTTCTCGTCGAACAATTGCGCGTCTCCACCTCCAATCAGTCCCAGGCCGACAAGATCGTCGAGCTTGTCGATCAAGTGGACACCCAGATTGGTGACGCATTGATCTCAACCGGCATTCAGTCGTTTTTCGGATCTATCGGCGACGCCAATAACGATCCAAAACTGATGGCAACACGCCAGGTGGTGGTGGAAGACGGGCGCGCCATTGTGTCGCGCTTTGGCGAGCAGGAAGAGCAGTTGAATACCCTGTCGCGCAGCATTAATCGACAGATGGCGGGGGTGGTCGAGAAGATCAATGCTCTGACCAGCTCGCTGGCGCGGATCAACAACGACATCGCCCAGGGTGCCGGGACTGCGAGCGGCTCGCCGCCGAACGATCTGTTCGATAAACGCGATCAGATGCTGACCGATCTTTCCGAACTGGTCGGTGTGCAGACCCAGAGCCGTGCGGATGGCATGGTCAACGTCTTGATCGGTGATGGCCAGTTGGTGGTCACCGGCGGCACGGCGGAGGCCTTGCGGACGGCGGCCAATACGCTCGATCCCTCGCGTAGCGAAATCGCCTTCAAGGTCGGCAATGCCCAGACCCAGATCACCAGTTCGATCAGTGGCGGTGAGTTGGGCGCGCTGGTCGCATTTCGTGATGAGACGCTGGAGCCCGCTCGCAATTCCATTGGTCGCCTGGCGGCGACGTTTGCCGTCAGCATGAATACTCAACATCGTAAGGGCATGGATCTGCGCGGCGCGATGGGCGGTGACATGTTCAGCATTCCGCCACCGGTGGTGAAATCACCGGCGAGCAATACCGGCGTCGTGACCGTCGCTTTTGATACCAGCAATATCGGAGCATTGACCACGTCCGACTACCGGCTGAGCTTTGATGGCCCTGATTTCACCCTCAAACGGCAGTCCGATGGTGTCAGCCAGACCCTCAGTGGTGCGGGCCCTTTTTCCATTGATGGCATGGTCATCACCGTCGGTACGGCGCCCGCTGTTGGCGATACTTTCCTGATTCAACCGACCAAGGCCGTGCCCAGGGCCATGACCCTGCTTAGTACCGACCCGGCGACCCTGGCCTTGGCCAGCCCGGTGCGCACCGCCCGCGCCACCAGCAACCTCAGCGATGCGACCATCTCTCGCGCCGAAATTCTCGATGAAACCGATCCTGCGTTGCTGACCGCCACCACCGTGGTGTTCGACGATCCGCCCAGCACCTACAAGGTTAATGGTGTGGGCGCGAGTATCGCTTTTACCAGTGGCGGGAATATCGATCTGAACGGCTGGCGCATACAGATAAGCGGCACGCCGCTGGCGGGTGACAACTTCTCGGTAAAGAGTAATGCCGGCGGCACGGGTGACAATGGTAACGGTCTGGCCTTGAGCAAGCTGCAATCGGAGCCGATATTGGAAGATGGAACGGCCAGTTTTGAAGAGGCTTACTCCGTGCTGACGGGGCAAGTGGGTGCGGCCGCGTCGCAGGCCCGTGTCAGCAGCGAAGCGCTCGGCTCGCTGACCGAGAATGCGGCCGCGGCGCGCGATGCACTGTCGGGTGTCAATCTCGAAGAAGAGGCTGCCAACCTGTTGCGATACCAGCAGGCTTTCCAGGCCGCAGCGCAAGTAATCAAGACCGCCGACCAGGCTTTTCAAGCCATCATCGACGCTACACGAGGATAAGCAGCATGCGCGTCAGCACCAATCAACTTTACAGTCAGTCGCTCAATCGCATCGTCGATCTACAATCCCGCACGCGGGACTCGACCAATCAGATCTCCGGTGGTAAGCGCATCACGCGGCCCGGTGATGACCCGGTGGCCGCTGCTGAGGTCATGACGATCAACAACCGCACCGCCGCCGCTGCGCAGTACGATCGCAACGGTGTGCAAGCCGAGTCGCGGCTGACCCAGGTCGACGATGTGTTCGGCAATGTCACAACCATGCTGCAGCGCGTGCACGATCTGGTGCTGCAGGGGCGCAGCGAAGCGCTAGGCAATTCCGATCGGGATGCGATCGCCAAAGAAGTCCGCGAGCAGATGCAAGTGCTGCTCGATCTTGGCAATACGCGTAATCCGTCCGGCGAATATATTTTTGCCGGCGCACTGGTTAGCACGCGACCATTCACTTCCGATTCGGTCGGCAACGTTAGCTATAACGGCGACCAAACTGTCCGCGAACTGCAGATATCGGAAACGCGCACCATCGCTCAAAGCTTTACCGGCCACGACGCGCTGTTTTCAGTACGCAATGGCAATGGCACCTTCGTTACTGGACGGGTGCCCGGCAATACCGGCACCGGCCAGGTGAGCGACAACACAGTGATCGATGGCACCGGCTACGTTGCCCACGACTTCCGTGTAAATTTCACCAGCGCGACCACCTACGACATCATCGACGATACCCTCGGCAGCAATGTTGCCACGGCGCAAACCTATGTGGACGGCGCGGCGATAAGCTTCAACGGCTCGGAGATCACCATCTTTGGCGCGCCCAAGAGCGGCGACCAGTTCACCGTCAAGCCGAGTCAGAATCAGTCGATGTTCCAGACTTTGGGCAACATTGCGACCACGCTTGAGACCGGCTACGCCAATGCTGCGGAGCAGGCGAACTTCGGTTTCGATATCGACCGCGCCCTCGAAGCCATGGATCGCTCGCTGGAAAAAGTAGGGGAGCTGCGTTCCACCACGGGTGCACGCCTGAACAGCGTCAGTGCCCAGCACGATGTCAACGATCAGCTCAACCTCAATCTCGAGAGCCTGCGTTCGAAACTCGAGGACGTTGATCTGGCCGAGGCCATTACCCAATTGACCCAGGACAGCACCGCACTGGAGGCCGCGCAGAAGGCTTTTGTCAAAGTGCAGGCCTTGACACTGTTCGAGTACCTTTGAGTCACGTTCGCCCGCGCGCGATCGTGTAACTGGCGTCCGTGGGCCAGACTAAATGGCCGACTGCTTCGCACAATCCGCGTCCTGGGCAGCTTAAGTATCGCCAGCCTGGTGCCGCTAGCGCCTCTAAGCTGCCAGGTCCGCGCTGCACAGCAAGCGGGACCCAAAGATTGAGGATCGTTTGTGACTATCGAGCTGCATTCCACCGAAGACCTGTTGTTTGTAAAACTGCGCGTGACGACCGCACAGCGACTACGCGCCGCCCGTCGAGCCGATGACGGCCTGTGCGTGCTGCTGGCACGCCAGCGCAGCGTGACCCTGGACGAACTACGACTGTGCTCAGCCAGCCCCCCGCAGCGAATTCTGTACGCAGCTTGAAGCTCGCCCATGGCAGGCGTGGGGCGTCATACGCTCGACGGCCCGACGCTCGCCGCTCCCCCCGTCAAACTTTCGTAAAACTTCGTCACATCCGGGTTTTTGCCGAACACGGTTGATCGCGGATTCTTGACAGCGGGCCCACCGGCCGCTTACAACATCCACGCCCCGTGGATACCTGCGCCGACATTCTGGCGCAGCAGTGTCACTGCCTA
>JANOXY010000594.1:0-4474 GCA_031418675.1 Pseudomonadota bacterium | reverse complement strand
CACCCGACACCGGCTCCCCGGCTGTCGGCGGTCGCGCCGATCCGTCGGGTGAAAGCGCGGCGATGATGGCTTTGGCCGCAGTACCAGGTGTCGCGTCAGCCGGCATGGTGGGCGCCGCTGCAGCAAAACCCGGACAGGGTCTGGCCTTGAGTCCTCAGCAGATTGCCCTCGCGCGCTTTGCGTTGTTATTACGGCATCTCGACATCGATGAGGCGGTGTTGCCGGCGATTCTCGACTGGCTGGATCCGGATACCGACGAGCGCTTTCCGAATGGTGCCGAGGACGATTTTTATAGCCGTTTGAAACCCGCGTACCGCACCGCCAACCGTGGTTTCGAAGACGTCAGCGAACTGAAACTGGTGCGTGGCATCGAGCCTGAGGTGTTCGAAAAACTACGACCTTTTGTCACCCTGTTGCCCGACGCCACCGCCATTAATGTCAATACCGCACCGATTGAGGTGCTGATGAGTCTCGGCCCGGCCCTCGATCGCGCCACGGCCACCATGATTGTCGAGACACGCAAGGTGCGGCCGTTTCGCAATATTGCCGAGCTGCAGGCCTTGCCGATGTTGCTGGGACGGCCACTGGTATCCGAAGGACTGACCGTCGGCTCGGACTTTTTTATCCTCGAGATGGATGTGACCAGCGGCCAATCGACGCTTGCCGCCCGTACACTACTGGGGCGCAATCAAGGTGATGACGTGCAGCTGCTGAGCCGCGACAAGGGATTTTTTTGATGACTGACATCATGCTTGCCACCGTGCAGGCAGGCGATCCGACACGCCTGCACTGGCGCGAGGCCAATGGCGCGGGCCGCGTCGGCAGCTTCCTCGAGTTTGCAACTGCCAGTGCTGGGCGCGAGAGCATCGTATTGTTGGACGCGAGCCAGGTCACATTGTTGACCCTGGAGCTGCCGGTCAGCGATCTGCGCACCGCGCGCCAGGCCGCGCCCTACGCCGTCGAGGAGCAGTTTGCGCAAGCGGTGGACAATCTCCACTTTGCACTCGCTGCCTTGGGAGGTGGCCGCTACGCGCTCGCCGCCGTCGACCGCGCATTGCGCGAACAAGTCATGGCGGCCTTGCAAACCAGTGGTCTCAGACCGCGCCTGGTGGCCGCCGAACAATGTGCGCTGCCCTGGGCACCTGCAACCTGGACTATCGTCATCGACGGCGAGCAGGCCCTGCTGCGCATCGAACAAGGTGTAGGGTTCAAAACCGCGCTGGCAGATCTGGCGCTGCTGGTACCCCTGTTGCGCCAGCAGTTCCCGGACACCGAGCGCGTGGTGGTGCACGCCAGCGGCCAACCAGCGGCGTTCCCGCTGAATGCCTTGCACGGTTTGGAGCTGGTGTGGTTATCACCACTGAGCGACGACCAGCGTGTCGCACAACTCGAGCAGGAAACCGCGCTGGCCTTGATCGATGCGAGCGCCGATTCCGAATTGAAGGCAAAAGCACGCCGCTGGTGGCAAGCCGCTGCGGTGCTGGCCGCTTTCACCTTGGTGCTCCTGCCGGCGCTGCTGGGCTGGCGACACGCGCTCTTGGAAAAAGCCGAGCAACGCTTGAACGCGCAAAACGATAGTTTGTTCCGCGCCACGTTTCCCGCCATTCAACGCATCGTTAATCCACGCGTGCAGGCGGACCAGGCAGTCGCTGCATTACGCGAGGGTGCGCACACCACACCGCGTCTGCTTGATCTGCTGGCGCGGATCGAAACCGTGCGTAGTACGCGCTTTCCACCCGAGACGCGTGTGACCCAGGCGGCTTTTGGCGGTGGCGCTTTGGAGCTCGGTGTGGAAGTGGCGGGCATGGACGCCGTCGAGAATTTGCGCAGTGCGCTCAACGACGCGGGTCTCAGCGCCGACACCTTGAGTGCGGAAGCCAGCGATGGCAAGGTCGTGGCGCGCTTGCGTGTGCAGGTGGGCTCGTGATGCGCGCCTGGTTCGCGAGTCGCAGCGACTCGGAGAAAGTCCTCTTCAGCGCAGCTGCGATCACCGTCATCGGTGCGCTGTATTTTCTGTTGCTGGTCGATCCTTTGAGCCAGGCCAATGCACGTCTTACGACCCGCGTTGGCGCCGCCCGCGAGCTGCAGGCCCATCTCAAACAATTGGCCGATGAGGTCAAAGTGCTGGGTGGCAGCGCTAACCAAGCACGCGCCACCTTACCGGCAGGTGCCTCGCTGCTGACGGTCGTGACAACCAGCGCCCATGTGTCCGGGGTACAGGAACACACTAAAAAAATGGCACCGGTGGGTGCCAATGCCCTGTCGCTTTATTTGGATGACATGCCCTACGTGCAGCTCGCGAGCTGGCTGGTCAAACTCGATGAGCAGCAGGGCATCGAAGTGGAACGCGCGACGATTGAAGCCTTGCCAGTGGCTGGCGCAGTCCGGGCAGATCTGACCTTGCGCGCGCGCATGTAAGACCGCGGCACCCGCTGCGCGTGGTTTACACCAATCGATTCATGTCGAATATCGGCAGCAGGATCGCCAGCACGATCACCAGCACCACGGCACCCATCAACAGGATGAGCAAGGGTTCGGCCAGGCCCATCATCACGGCAATTTTTAGCTGCATGCTGCGCTCGTGGGCGTCGGCCGCAGAGTCGAGCATCTTCGGCAGCTCGCCGGAGTTTTCGCCGTTAGCGACCAGATGAGCGAGCAGGGGCGGGAAACCGCCGACGCGGGCCAGGCCCTGACTTAAGGCTGCGCCTTCGCGCACGCGCTCTATCGCCGACTCCAGTTCGCCCAAGGTCGCCGTATTGCCCACCGATTTGGCGGCGATGTGCAGGGCCTCGAGCATGGACAAGCCGCTGCCGAGCAGGATGGCCAAGGTGCGGGCGAAGCGGCCCGCGTCGGCCTCACGTATCAAGGTTCCCAGCAGACTCAAACGCAAGGTGAAGCGATCGAGTGCCAGACGCGGGCCAGGACGCGCGAACAAGGCGCGCACGGCAAAGCCCAAACCGATCAAGGACACCACCAGCAGCCAACCCCAGGACCGCATGAAACCACTGACCGCGATCAAGCCACGGGTGAGGGCCGGCAATTCGCGATTCATCTGGGCGAAAACTTTTACCACTTCCGGCACCACGTACCCCAACAGACCACTGACCACCGCGATCGCCACCACGGTCAGTACGGCGGGATAGATCATCGCAACCTTCAGGCGTTGGGCAACACGCTGCCGCTCTTCCATGAAATCCGCCAGGCGCGCCAAGACCGTGGGTAGATGACGGGTCTGGGCGCCGGCCGCGATGGTGGCGCGATAAACCGGCGGGAATATTTTCGGGAACTGGTCAAGCCCAGCCGCCAGGCCATGGCCTTCGAGCACGCGGGCACGAATGTCGAGCGCAACGCGCTTGAAATCGCTGCTTTCCGATTGTTTCGATAGCGCCGTCAGTGCGTCGTCCACCGGCAAGCCGGAGTTCAACAGCGTGCCCAGCAAGCGCGTGAATAACACCACTTGGTCGCCGCCCAGGCGCGCCGTGCGCTTGTAACGCTGGGAAGCGTTGGTGGCGCCGACCGCACGACGACTGGTTTCGACGCTCAGCGGCACCAGACCCTGATCGCGCAGACGCTGGCGGGCTTGTTGCTCGGTCTCGGCTTCGGTGACACCGCGCTGGCGGGCGCCGCTGGCGGTCAGAGCTAAATAATCATAGGCCGGCACGGGACAGACGCCGCTCAGTTGGCAGTGGTGACGCGGATGAGTTCCTCAGCGGTAGTCTCACCGACCAATACTTTGTCGCGACCGTTGTCGAACAGGCTGGGCGAAAAGCCACGCACGTGGGCTTCGATAGTCGGCTCGCCGGCATTGTCGTGGATCAAGCGCCTGACTTCTTTATCGACCGACACGAACTCGTAGATGGCAGTGCGTCCGCGAAAGCCGATCTGCATGCATTTGGCGCAGCCGGCGGCTTCGAATACCGTGTGTTTTTCGAGCTCGGCGAGTGTGATGCTGAGGCGCGTGGCCAGCGCGGCGTCGAGCACCACCGGCTGTCGGCAATGGGGGCACAGACGGCGCACCAGGCGTTGAGCCAGCACCCCAACCAGGCTCGACGCCAGCAGAAAAGGTTCGGTGCCCATGTCGTGTAAACGCGTCAGCGCACCGACCGCCGAATTGGTATGCAGGGTCGATAACACCAGGTGACCGGTCAGACTGGCCTGGATGGCTATCTGCGCGGTCTCGATATCGCGAATTTCACCGACCATCACCACGTCGGGGTCCTGGCGCAGAATTGCGCGCAGACCCGCAGCGAAGCTGAGCCCGACCTTGGCGTTGACCTGCGTCTGGCCCACGCCATCGACCGCATATTCGACCGGGTCTTCCACCGTCAGGATATTGCGCTGGCCATCGTTCAATCCGCGCAGCGCGGCATACAGCGTGGTGGTCTTGCCCGAACCAGTGGGGCCGGTCACCAACAGGATGCCGTTCGGCTTGTGGATCAGGTCGTCGATGTGGCCCTGCGTGACGCTGTCCATG
>JANOXY010000593.1:0-2092 GCA_031418675.1 Pseudomonadota bacterium | reverse complement strand
AGCATGTCGGGGAAAAATTTCGGGTCGCCCTTGTGAGCGACGTTGGGTGCGCGATAGGTTTGCTCCTTGCTATCGGGCGTGGGCTCCCACGGGTAATGCGGCAGGTAGGTCGAGTAATAAGCGAGGAAGGGTTGGTTGGTTTTCGCGCTGGCCTTGATGAAATCGAGATAGACCTCGAGGTCCACATCCGGGCCGTAACGGCTCTTGATCTCGTCGGCGATGACCCGCCCGTCGCGCATGAGATAGGGGTTCCAGAAGCGGGTAGTTTTCTCGCCCTTTTCATCGAAGATGTTCCAGGTCTGGTAGTGGTCGAATCCGAACTCGTGAATGGTGTTGTGCTTGTGTTCGAGGGACACATGCCACTTGCCGACGATTTGTGTGGTGTAGCCGTGCTGCTTGAGTTGGCGGGCGAAACTGGGTTGGGAAGGATGCAGGTAGATGTTCTCCTGATTCTTGCTGTGGAGGACGACTTTCAGCCCGTTTTGGAAAGGATAGCGACCGGTCAGCAGCGTGCTGCGTGAGGGTGAGCAATAAGGATTGCTGAAGCAACGCCTAAAACGCATGCCATCTTTCGCGAGCCGGTCGATGTGCGGCGTCTGGTGCGAAGTGCCGCCGTAGGTGGAAAGGCATTCCACGCCGAGGTCATCGGCAAGGATGAGGACGACGTTGGGTTTTGCAGTGGCATTGTCAGAGCTGGTTACGGCACTTGTTTTTTCGACAGGCTTGTTAGACTGAGGCTTTTTCGGAGCCGTTGATTTCTTCCATGCCTCAGGCCGAACGATCTGCTTAGCGGCTTCGAGTTTCTCCCGCAGCTCGGCGTAGGGCACGTCCTGCACGCTGACATTCTTGTCGATGGCCAGGCCGGCGGCGATCGCTGCGCTCTGGCTCAGCGCCATGAAGACAGGCTCCATACGGATCGAGCCGTGGGCTACGTGCGAGGCGGAAAGGCAGATAGAAGAGAGCAGGTTTTCGCACTGGCCCTTGGCGGGGATGATCGCGCGATAGGAAATGCCATACGGCTTGGGCGGCACTCGCCAGATGACGCCTTCGTTCTGCACTTTGCCGTTGTCGGTGACGATATGCTGCACGCAGTGCGAGTCCATACCGAATGAGCCGAGCGCGACGGGATCGAACGCTTTGCGGGTTCCATCGCAGTCGAGCTGGTTCATAACGTAGTCGCCTACCATGCGCCGCGCCTCCCGGATGTAGATCATCCATGGCCAGCCGCCGTTGTCGGTGAACTCATCTTTGGGCAAGCCATAGGCCGCTGACTTCTTGCGAATGTTTTCTGGCACGCGAGGGTTGTTCGCCATCGTCCATAGGAAGCCGCGGATGTAGGTTTCGTGAGCCTGCTCGATCTCGCGGCGGCGCTCGTAGCTGGCCTCGGGATAGTCCCAGTTTGCGCCAACATAGTCAGACCCGACAGCGTGCATATTGTTCCAATCGACCTTCTTGCCAGGGCCCTCCAGCGGCTCGACGAGCGCAGGCAATCGCGTATCTCCTGCGTCAAAGTTTCGCAGTAGCAGTTCATGATCGACTTCGCGGTAGCCTGTCGGTTTGTCGATCGGGATGTGATTCGCTGGATCGGTGGTCAGGCAGACGCGGTAGTTGTAGGCCTGGATCTTTTTGTCGCCTTGGCCGTTCGTGAGACCGTCGATCTGATTGATATGCGGGAGCAGTCCGCTGCCCGGGTCGCCGGCCTTCACGTACGGGTCCGTTTCTTTGATGAAGTGATCTTTGTCCTTCTGTCCATAATGGACGCGCGGGTTGGTGTCTCCTCGCCGCACGCCAGCGAGATCCTCACCATATTGGCTTTCCGACTCGCGCCCGACGGTATAGGTCACACCTGCCGCTGCCATCAAATCGCCGACGTAGGTCGCATCGATGAACATCTTGGCGTGATAGGTCTTGCCACTGAGTGTCGTGATCGCCTTGATGCGCTTGCCATCCATCGTCACGCCTTTGCCTGAAGTGCGGTCGAGCTGCTCGTTGTAAACCACGGGACCCCCTGCAGCCATTAGCATTTGCTCGAACACCTGTTTGCCGACGTGTGGCTCGAAACTGCGGACGAAGCTCGTCCCATAAGCTTTCG